>DOJW01000004.1 GCA_003511165.1 Candidatus Dependentiae bacterium | reverse complement strand
TAATTATCGAGTTCGCGTTAATTTATCAAAAATAGGAAAACAATTTATGAACTTAAAAACAAAATTTTTAATATTTTTGGCATTGATCGCTATTCCGATAGCAACACCTATCTGTACTAGCTGCGCAGATTATAAGCTAAGAATAGAGAACAATGGACAACAATCTGTCAAATCTATTAACAATGAATTTATAAAAACACTTCCAAACGCACAAAAGCAAAATATTATAAAAACAGAATCGTTAACATTACGCACAGAAAGCGGAATCGAATTTCCAACAATTTTTATCAATAACAACAGTTCCCATATTTTAGTCCTTGGGCAAGGATTTCCTGGTGGCAAAGAGTCAATGAAATCATTTATTGATTATCTTGGATCTGATTTTGACTATATTATTTTTGATTATCGATGGACACAAATATTTAAATTTATGTGCAAACCTTCTACTTTAATTCATCCTTTCCAAAAACTATTATGCGAAGAACAAGAAGAACTTTTTGCGATCGCAAAATATATTCGCTTAAAAGAAAGGGAAAGAAATCGTACTTATAAAGAAAGAATTGCTCTAGGAGAATGCTATAGTAATTTTGTCTTCGTTAAATCACAAGTTTTATCTCAACAACAAGGTAATGCTATTTTTACAAAATTGATTCTTGACAGCTGCTGGCTATCATTAAAAGATTTTGTAGACAGCATTTGTTTTGACCCTTATTTACCATGTTCACCACAAGAAGGAGGTACTCCTCTTTGGATAAAAAGGATTCTGACTTTAAAATGGATTCACGCTCCCATTTCCAAAATAGCGCGCTTACTAACCCCGCAAATTTCTATAAGTCCATATTTAGCTCAGCTTGAAAACATTCCTGTTTTGTTTATACATGGCACAAATGATTTGATGGTCCCGCGCAAACATTTTGACAAAATATGGGAAGATACCGCAACACACCAAAAAGCTGCCTTCATTACACCTCATGCTCACTCTGACAACTTCAAAAAAGAATCCCGCCATTTATATAAATATTTGGTTAAAACTTTTGCTTACTCTAATTTTGATGAATTTTACCAAAATGTTGAGGAAAATTCAGATTGATTTTTTATGTTTTACTATATTAAACAGCACAAAATCTTATACCTAAAATGCTTTTTTTTGTATAAATCCAATAGAAAAACACTATTTTTCATAGTTTTTCATACTATTTTACTTACACCATTTTTCTTCATTAACTAAAGCTAATATGCTCTTTTATATGGAAAAATAACCCCTAATTTATCAAAAGAGGAAACAAGCTTATGAATTTAAAGTTAAAAGTTTTTATATTTATGGCATTAATTGCCATACCATCAATATTTTTAGGCAAAAAAGTCTTTAGATATTTCACGTTTAACGAACTGCCAAAAATTAATGTTTTAGGCGTAGAAGAAAATAAGGTTTATAAAGACAAAATCAATTACGAAATACAAGCAATTTCTGACTATAAAATTGCACAAGTAAAAGCTAGTTTAAATAACACAAAATTAGAACCAACATCTTTTAGCAAAATTGGAGAAAATGTATATCAATCTCACTTTGAAATTGATACAAAAAATTTGGCCAATGAAAAATATTTGCTTGAAATATCAGCACAAGATTCTAGTTTTGCTAAAAACAAAGCTACTTCTTTTATGAATATCTTTGTGGACAATACTCCACTCTCTACAGCACTTGTAAAATCCGAGTTTAAATCAGAGCAAGGCAAAACAGTTAAAATCGAATTGAACTCAAACAAAAAACTTGCACAAGCAACTGCCAATATTTTTTCTAAACAATTTAATTTTGCACAGCAATCTGACAACTCAACAAATTATGTCTGCTTCATTCCAATTGATTGTGAAGAAGAAGTAAAAACACATTTACTAGCAGTTGATGTAATAGACTTACCAGGAAACAACAGTAAATTAGTAGGAAATATCGAAGTGCTAGCCGCACAATTTCCAAAGCAAGTAGGCTTTTCTGTTTCACAAGAAAAATTGATGGAAGAAAAACAAAAAGGAAATCCTGATCATTTCCTTGCAGAAACTTTGGTAAAAGCGATCGCAGAATCACCAAAAGAAAAACTATGGAAAACTGCTTTTGATTTACCTATGAATGTACAAAAAATTACCACTCCTTTTGGAGAGCGTAGACAAACTCCACAAAAAGGAAAATATCTTCATAAAGCTATAGATTTGATTAATTTCCCAAGGTCAACAGTTTGGGCAAGTAATGATGGAAAAGTGATCGTAAAAGATAGATTTTTCATGTCAGGAAACACCATCGTTTTAGACCATGGATGTGGGATATTTACTCTTTATTATCATTTAGACAGTTTCGCATCTGACATTTCTGTAGGTGACTTTGTAAAAAAAGGAAACCCAATCGGAAGACTTGGCAAAACAGGATATTCATCTGGATATCATTTGCACTGGGAAATGCGAATAAATAACGTTGCAGTTGATCCATTACAATGGGTAGAAAACAAATTTTAAACCAACTAATTTGAGCTAAGCAGAATTTGCTAAATTCATACCAAAAAGATGTACGTCTACCTTTTTACCGCGCAGCTGATGCATTCCTAAATCTGTAAACTTATTTTTTAAATCCACAGATAAAAAATCACAAATAGATTTTGATATCAATATTCTATGTTTTAAATCTTTTGCTAAACCTTCTAACCTGCTTGCAATATTCACAGCATCACCAACATAAGAATATTCAAAACGATCAACCGAACCAACCACCCCAGCTATCACTTTGCCAAAATTTATCCCACAGCGATTTAAAACTGATTTTCCGTCAGGAATTTTTACGATTGTAGCTATTTCACACATTTGAATAGCACATTGAATAATATTGTTCATAAATTCTTCTTTAGACTGTTTTTCATCAAATTCAAAAACAATCATAAGACCGTCACCCAAAAATTTGTTAACAATTCCTTTATGCTTATTAACAATCTCAACCATCTCATTAAAATAAGAATTTAAAAGCGCCAAAACATTCTTAGACCCTATTTTTTCACTAGTCTCTGTAAAACTGCAAATATCACAAAAAATCACGGCAGCTTCTATCAATTTACCTTTTCGAAGTTCATCCCAATCTTTATTTAAAATATTTTGCGTAGCTTCTTTACCGACCATACAGTTTAATAAAGATAAATCTGCACTTTGAAATACCAATTTATTTTCACATTTAAGTTGAAAATCATTTTTATTTGGAATTATAAATTTAATCTGCAAAAAGATAATTAAAGACAAAAATAAGAATTTTTTCACTTACCCCTCCCATACCGATATATTATTTTTAATTTATTAGAAGAATAGAGGTATTTTCAATGATTTCAAGACAAACTACCCAAAGATAATAAATCCTGATGAATTAATTTTAACTTTCTCATTTTTTATCACAAAAAATAATTAAAATATTGTTTTTAATAGTTCAACATTTTTAATAATACTTTGATTTGTCGATTTATCTTTTTTTATCTCAAAATAACAATCTTTAGTGTATTTTTTCACCACATCAGCATCGTGGCAAACAACCGTTATTATCAAATCGCTTGTTATTGCTAAATAATTTAGAAATGCAAAAACCATTTCGACATTTTGTTCATCAAGCGCTGCGCTAGGCTCATCTAACAATAAAATTTTACAACTCTTTTGCAAACTCATAATGATCGCTAAAATCTGCCGCTGTCCTCCGGAAAGCAATGAAACCTTTTTTTGTAAATCTAAATTAAATTTATCAAACAGATGATTATCAAACTTTTTTTGGCTTAACATTGCTAATTTTGGAAACATACCCACATTTGCAAGCCTCAAATTTTCTTCTACTGTCATATCTTTTGCAAGCATCAGGTCAAAATTTTGCGGAACCATTTTCGTATATTTTTTAAAAAATAACGGAAAGTTTTTATCTGTTACTAAATATTTCTGCTCCTCAAAATAAAAACTTGCATTCAGAGCATCTCCACAATTTAATTTTCCAAATAAAATTTTAAGCAACGTCGATTTACCCGAGCCGTTCGCACCTTTGATAAAATTCAATTTTTCAGTTTCAAATTCTACCTGCTGATTTTCAAAAAAATATTTTATTTGCCCTGCGAATTTAAAATATAAATTTTCAATTTTGAACTTCATAACTAAAACCCCAAATTATTTAACATTTTTTTAAAATTAACTTCATTGAATTTCAGATTCAAAAACAAAAAACATAAAATCAAAATTGCCTGCAGCATAGTAAAATACTTCGTATCAAAACCAAATTGCATCATTAATTGTTGGAGTAAAATGTAACTACATACCCCGAGTACAGGAACAAAAATCGAAACTCTTTTTTTGAATCGATTAAAAAAATTACCAAACAAAATAACAGCAATGCATAAAAGCGCGATCCCGCTACCCATACCAATATCAACAAAACCACTCGCCTGCACAATCAAAAAACCCGAAAGACCTGCAAGCGCATTACTCAAAATAATTCCTACAAAATAAACATACTTTTTAGAAATATTATAAAAACTAAAAAATTCGCCATTAATTCCAAAAACAACAAGACAATATCCAAGCGACGTTTTAAAAAATAAAAAACCAATCAAAATTAATAACATAAAAATCAAAAAACCAACTAAAAATTCTGGGTAATTTTGAAAAATTATTATTTTATTTATCACTAGATCTACAGATGCCAAAGAAATATTGCTGCAACCTAACACTATTTGATTTATTCCTTGAAACATACCGATAGTCAAAATAGCAGAAAGCATATGTGGTAATTTTAAAAAAATAGAAAGCGAACTCGAAATAAAACCTACAAGCGCGCCCCCAAGTAAACTAGCAAATATTACAAGCAGATATTTTAGTAAACTTTCGCCACCAAAGATCAAAGCAGTTTTCGATGCCAAAATGGCACCGAAAACATACGCAGCTTCTATACTCAAATCTGGAAGACGCATTAAAGAAATGCTTATATAACCTCCAACCATCAATGGAAAATATAGAAAAGAAAACTCGATCAAATTCATTAAAAAATTCATTATTTAACTCCCCTTTTAAATTATTTCGCTATTTTGCATAAGCAAAAACAGTTTTGCATCTAAAACAAGACCTTGCTGTGCAGCAACTTTAGAATTTATTTTTAATTTGAAACCTTCAGCAAGGCTACTTGGTATCTGTGATGGTTTTTTACCTTTTTGCAAGATTTCAACAGCTTTTTTGGCAGTCGAAACACCAATATTATATTCAGAAACACCAAATCCAATAGCCGCACCTTTTTCGACAGAATCAAGATCCGAAACAAGCAAGGTTATATTGTTGCGGTTGCACAATTTTATTAATGCATCAATTGCAGAAACAACCGTGTTATCTTTCAAAACAAAAACAACATCTACTTCATGCAGCGCACTAGAAATTTTTTCAAAAATTTCATTAGGACTAAAAACTTTTAACAATTTTAAATTCAAATTTTTTGCATTTGTAATCTGCTGTATTTCATTTTTTTGATCTTCCAAATCAGGATGGTAAACAAGTAAAATATTTTTAACATCCGGTTTTAACGCAAGTAAATATTCAATTTGTTTATCATTTGGAACAGAATCGAAAACCCCAGTAAAATTATTTCCTGAATTTTCTATAGACTTAATGATTCCTGCGTGCAAAGGATAGCTAACACCACTATAAACAACAGGTACATTTTTATTAATTTTTGCAGAAAATTCTTTCACAAGTTGCGCGGTAACAGTTGTAATCGGTACAATCAAATCATATTTTTCACTAATAACTTGTTTAGCCTGCATCATCATAAGCGAGCGATTTCCATTTCCGTTAAAAACATCAAATGAAAATTCTCCGCAATTAGCCTGCTTGATACTGTCAATAAAACCTTGTTTTATTTTTTCAAGAGATGGGTGAGAAACTGGAAGTAAAATCGCAATTTTACGTTTATTTGCGGATTCACTTGAAAACTGCGAATTCAAATTAACAAATAAAATTGCACAAGAAACAACAACGACATTAAAAAACAGACTTAAATATAACTTTTTCATAAGTTTTCCTTATAAATTAAAAATCAAAAATAGAGATCTAACCGCATAATCTGCAGTTAAAACAAAACCATCAACGGTTGAATAAACTAAAAAATGTAATGTGATAAAAAAAGATATTGAGGGCTTAAGCCCAAAGCCAAGAATTCAAAATTAAAGAAGAAATAAAGGAAAAACCAAAAGATAAACTTTGGTTATAAATTGAAAATTTATTTAAAAACGATAAATTCGGACATTTTTCTTTCATAAAAACCTCTTTTTTGAAAGAATCCTTAAAATAAACATAAGCTATGTTTACATTAAAAATATTTTGAAGTCAAACGGTGTGTTTTATTGAACGTCTACCATTATCTGCAAATATAATTTTTTGCTTAGATCGACAATTGAACCAGCCATTGGCTTTTGATCGATAACAAACAACTTTTCTTTTTCAAATCTTGATTCTTCACTTTTGAAAACAACATTTAAAGAAACATCATTTTTTTGAGCAAAATCTTCAATATCTGAAAGCTTGCTGTTTTTAAAATTTGGAATAATAACAACTGGATTACTACCCAAAGAAATGTAAAGAATCATTTCCTTACTTTCAATTCTTTCATTTGGGGATGGAAATTGAGCAAAGCAAGAATCTTTTGGATAAATTGAGGGAGAAGCTATAAGACGATATTTGATACCAAGCTCGTTTAGTTTTGATTGTACGTCAGATATATTTGCACCCAAGAAATTTGGACTTGTAGAAGTTCGATGTGTTTTAGCAATAGAAATAAAAATTGAATTATTTAACTGAACGAACATTCCAGGTGCTGGTTGCTGCTCTAAAACAATTCCTTGTTTAAAATCTGAACCTTCAACTTCTTTCAAAAGACGCATATTTAAACCGTTTTCAGATAAAATAGCTAAAGCTTCTTGGATACTTTTACCTACAACCGAAGGTGTAGAGATTTGCTTTTTGTGCAAAAGAAGTCGCAAGCCACTATACCCTAACAAAAAGGCAACAAAGGGAAGAAACCAGATATAACCATTTAAATTCTTAAAACGTATCATATTTATTCATCCAAAAATAAAAAACGTAAACATGTAAGCCGGATTCTGTACATTTTGTTTGATCAAAATGTGGTAACCATCTATCTAAGCGACATACCCATAGGTAACAGTAAGAACAGGAAACTTTGACCTACTTATTTTGTCTTGCTCCAGGCTGGGTTTACCGTAACAAACACATCACTGCATTTGACCGTGCGCTCTTACCACACGTTTTCACCCTTACCCAAAATAAATTGGGCGGTATATTTTCTGTGGCACTTTCCGTAGGATTACTCCTCCCTTAGTTGAAAAATCTCCTAAGGCGCCTATCCTGTTTGGAGTCCGGACTTTCCTCTCTTCGCCAAGTTTTTGCCTGACAAAAAGCGATTACCCTGTTTACGTATAAAATTTCTAAATATCAAAAAAACACACATTGAAATTATGTTAATAGATAAAACATACATTGTCGAATACCAAGGAACCATTTTATGAAGAATGCACTGTTTCACTAAAAAAATTTCTATAAAAAGTGCTAAAACCAGCAAAATATAATGAAAAACATTGAAATATATTAAAAACACCAATCTTATTAAATAAGCAAGCAAAATTATTGGAATAATATAAGAAAAAGCCAAACCAAAACGATCGTTTTGAATAAAATCTTCTAAAAGCAGAAAAATTATATAAAAATTGATTCTTCCAAAAAAACCAATTTTATAATCTTTTTTTAGTTGGTTAATGATAAATCCAACAAGCAAAAAATTGAAAATCCATTGATCAAAAATTGAAAGAGCTATTAAATCCATTAAAAAAAGAATAAATGAAATCATATCTACATATATTTAGGTTTATAATTTTGAATTTTTAAGTAAAGAGGCAAAAGTTGTGTGCTAATACCTTCTTTGTTTATCCATCGCTTCAAAGCAATTTCCCCAATAACTTTAGAACTAGCAACATCAATATTTTGCTGCTGTAAAATAGCCTTATTCTCTAAAACATTTGAAATTTGTTCTTTAAAAATTTCTACTCCATTTCCGCAAAACAAAAATTTATTTTGAGGAAAACTTTCTTTTAAAAATAGCAAAAACTGTTCAATGTTTTTGTATCCTTTTTCTACTTTACAAGAAATCTCATTATTTGAATTTATCTGGTAACCCCCGAAAAAAATATCGCCATTAAAAGCGTTCAAAATTGGAATTATCAAAACATCTTGTTGTAAATCATGTTTCTCTAAACATTCCGTAGCCAGAGCATCTAAACCATCAACGCCAATCAGCGAAATATTACTTGAAAAAGATATAGAATTTAAAGAACTTATTATGACTCGCAACGCGGTGAAAGACCCAGGTCCAATGTCGGCGGCAATAAAACTAATATCCGACAAAGATGTTAGATTTTCTTTTAATATTTGATCAACTAAAGAGAAAAAAAGAGAACTTGCTTTGATATCATCTTTTTGTATACAGCAACACAGTTTAGAATCTAAAAATAAACTTATTTCTAAACTTTTATAACTACCTTGAACGCTAATAAAATTTGTTTTCATTAATTTTAGTTATCATCGCGATACTTACTTTTTTGCCTTTGATAAAACAAACTGAAAGCATCTTCTTTTAATGTTTTTTCTTTTTTCTCGATTATCTTTCCACAATTCAAACACCGCCATCCCTCAAAATTTATAAAATGGCTGAAGAATGATTGTGTTATAAGCAAACCTCCACACTTAGGACACTTCATACTACCCTCTCTCCCAAAACCGGTTTTTTGAACAGTCCTTTTTTTAATTGTAAATATTTTTTTCTAGTTTTAAAAGAGCAAATTTTAAATGAATCTAAAAAAACAATATTATTATCGAATTTTCCAATGTAATATTTACAAAAAAATTTTTAAATTTAAAAAGAAAGTGATTTAAAATCTAAAAACGTCTGCAGTATAAATGCTGCTGCTATAGAATGTTCTTTTAATTTATCATCTACCCCTTTTTTTCTTCCTTCTATGCTGCCAGCTCTTTTACTACTAAGACGCTCATCCCACAAAACCCACTTAATTTCTCGTCCATTAATTTGCGCAAATATTGTCTCCAATTTCTCTTTCACTTGCACCGTCTTTTTCGTTTGATCGCTTTCATTTCCTTTTAATGTTTTAGGATAGCCAACAACTACCGTTGATATAGGCTCTGTTTTCAAAGCCTCTTCTAAAAATTTATTTAACATTTCTATTGATACAGTTTTGTAAGGCTTGCATGTCAAACCGATAGCATCTGAAAGAGCAGATCCTACCCATTTATCACCAATATCTAGCGCTAAAGTTTTCATATAATTTACTGCTGTTTTTGTTTCTTTGTAATTTTATACTACTTAAATAGTATATCATGATATAAAATCATTAATATTTTAAATAAAAGGATTATTAAGTGTTAGATTTTAAAAATTTATTAGTAACATGTCATACAGATTTTGTAGGTAAAAATTCAACTTTTGTAGCAATCAAAGGTTTTAAAACTGATGGTTTTGACTTTATAGAAGATGCTATTAAAAAAGGTGCAAAAGAAATAGTTTTTGATCAATCTAGAGATATTTCAAAAATTTCCTCCAAATATCCCTCTATTAAATTTTTACCAGTAGAAAATACACGCAAATCACTCGCGCTTATTGCAAGCGAAAGACTAGGTAATCCTCATAAAAAATTAAAGTTAATTGGTGTAACAGGAACAAAAGGTAAAACAACTACAACTTTTTTAATAGAACATTTATTACAAAAAATTGGTTTCAAAACCGCTCTTTTAGGTTCAATCAAAAACAAAATTTTACATAGCGAAGTCCAAAGTCCGCTTACAACATTAAACGCTGATATGCTACATGCATTTTTCCATGAATGTGTTACAAATAATGTCGATTATGTAGTTATGGAAGTATCTTCACATGCATTAAGCCTTGATCGCATTTACGGTGTAGAGTTTGATATTGCATGTTTTACCAATCTCGCACCAGAACATATGGATTTTTATAAAGATTTGAATGATTATTTTGAAGCGAAATCTATACTCTTTAATCAAATAAAACAAAATGGTCATGCCATAATAAATACTGATGATACTTTTGGTGAAAAATTGGCAATTATGTTAAACACAAAAAAGAATAAATTTTCAGTCAACACCTACGGACAAAAAAAACAAAATTTTTCAAATTTTCATCAGTTTACAATTCTACAAAACTCACTTGCCGGACTTAAGGTATCAATCGATCATAAAGAATTATTATCACCGCAACTTTTTGGCGAATTTAATGCCTACAATATGTTAATGGCAACTCTTGTAGGATTCACTATCAACAAAAACTTACAGTTAAATATCTTTGAAGATTTTAAGGGCGTACCAGGCAGACTACAAAAACATATTTTAAAAAATGGAGCTTTTGCATTCGTCGATTATGCACATAATCCTTCATCTTTTGAAGCAGTCCTAAAAGCGCTTCGTCCTCTATCAAAACACTTGATAGTCCTATTTGGATGCGGCGGAGATCGTGACAGAACCAAGCGACCGATGATGGGACAAATTACAGCTAAATATGCAGATGAAGTCATAATCACAAATGACAATCCAAGAACAGAAGATCCTCAAAATATCATTAGTGAGATATTACCAGGAATAGAAGGACTAATAAAATTAACTATAGAACCAGACCGTAAAAAAGCGATAGAAATAACAGCATCTAAATCAAACAAAAATACTGTAATCGCGCTACTTGGAAAAGGGCATGAAAATTATCAAATATTAGGCACGAAAAAAATACACTTTGATGATTTTGAAGAAATTTCGAAGTTTTAAATTAAATTTTAGAAAACTTTTTCAAATATCCCCTTTTTAAAATTTGCATTATTTGTAATACTTAACAGAATCTAAATTTAATAAAATTGCCCAGCACGGCAGTTTATAGCGGATAAATAAGTTCAACGTATTCATGTAGCAGGAGTTTTTATGAGTTTTGATTTATATTCATTGATATTTTTAGCGGTAACAATTCTAGGTGGAGTTGTAACTACAATTTTATTCAAAAATGTTTCAAAAACAAAAGTTGAAGACAAAAAAGCTGCGCACATAGCAGAAATTATAAGACTCGGAGCAATGACCTTCTTAAGACAAGAATATTCAATTCTTGCAGGCGTCATTTTGATCGCATTCATCACACTCACATATTTTTTTAGCGTTACAGCAGGATTTTCATACACAGCCGGAGCACTATTTTCAATGTTTGCAGGTTATATAGGTATGAAAGCAGCAACAGCAGCAAATGTAAGAACCGCTATCGCAGCCAAAGAAAAAGGTGAAAGAGCAGCTTTTTTCAACGCTCTTTTAGGTGGAGCCGTTATGGGATTCATCGTTGCAACTCTTGGTCTTGCTGGCCTTGGTGGATTATTTTATATATTTGTAGATAGTAAAGATTATTTGACTATTATTACCGCTTTTGGTGTCGGCGCAAGCTCAATCGCATTATTTGCTAGAGTTGGCGGTGGAATTTATACCAAAGCTGCAGATGTTGGAGCAGATCTAGTAGGAAAAGTTGAAATGGGTATTCCAGAAGACGATCCTAGAAATCCTGCAGTTATAGCTGACAACGTTGGAGATTGTGTAGGCGATACAGCCGGAATGGGCGCAGATATTTTCGAATCTTATGTTGGAGCTGCTATCGCAGCGATTCAAATCGCATTTTTCACTTTTCCAGGAAATTATTCATATATATCGTTACCAATAATGCTTTCAGCAATAGGCTTAGTATCGTCTCTTATCGGTTTAGTCGCTATATTCTTTCTTAGATCAAGTTTAGGAGTACTACTTCAAGCTGCAACTTACATTTCTATCGGAGTATTTACAGCCATTTCCTATTTCTACATTGCATATGCAGGAATAGATATGCATATCTTTGGCGCAATAGCTCTTGGCGGCCTACTTGGAATTATAGTCGGCGTTTTAACAAATCACTACACAAACGGATCTCCTATCAAAAGACTTGCAGCAGCGTCGCAATCTGGACCAGGAACAAACTTAATTTACGGATTATCTCTTGGTTTTGAATCTACAGTTGCTCCTGTAATGATAATGGGACTATGTATATATGTTGCATTCACATTTTTTGGCGGACTTTTTGGAGTTGCTATCACAGCAGTAGCTATGCTTTCGACTGTTGGAATAACAATGACAGTAGATGCATATGGACCAATTGCAGATAACGCAGGTGGCATTACTGAAATGGTTGGTTACGGTAAAGATGTAAGAAAAATTACCGACAAACTTGACTCTCTTGGTAACATGACCGCAGCTCTTGGAAAAGGATTTGCAATAAGTTCCGCAGCGCTTACAGCTCTTGCTATGTTCTCTGCATATTGTGAATCTGCACATATTTCAATTTTAGATTTAAAAGATCCTATGGTTATAACGGGCCTTTTCATTGGAGGCGCAATGCCATTTTTGGTCTCTGCTTTTACAATGCGATCAGTTGGTAACGCAGCCTGGAAAATGGTTGAAGAAGTTCGAAGACAATTTAGAGAAATTACAGGATTAATAGATGGTAAAGCTGAACCAGACTACAACCGATGTGTTGCAATCAGCACAAGATCAGCTCTTGTCGAAATGCTTCCAGTAGGAATCATAACCATCGCATCTCCAATTTTGATCAGAGTTCTTTTTGGATCTGCTGGCAAAATTGCTCTCGGTGGATTTTTAGCCGGTACAACTCTTTCTGGAGTTGCACTAGGGCTTATGATGACAAATACTGGCGGAGCATGGGATAATGCTAAAAAATATATTGAAGCTGGACATTTTGGCGGCAAAGGTGGAGATGCTCACAAAGCTGCCGTCATTGGTGACACTGTTGGTGATCCGTTCAAAGATACATCTGGACCATCACTTAATATTTTAATCAAATTGATTTCTGTTATTTCACTGCTCATCGCAGTTTTGTAATAAAATAATTTAAATAAAAATCGGGTAGAAAAAGCCTATATTTCAAGGCCTTTTTCTACCCGATTTTTATTTATAATTTAAACCATCAGATTTTTCGTCTTGATGCCAAATTTAATTCATCTTGGTATCTTTTTAATGCTACTAATTTATCCAGCTTTTCTAACATTGTTACCATTGATACTGCTTCCCTTGCAGATTGCAGTGCAATTGCTGCTTGTTGCAATATCATTGCCAATGCCATATCTTCATCTGCTCTAGTCTTATCTAATTTTGCCTTTAGTACCGCTTTTCGTTGTTCAACCTTGTCTTTATATGTTTTACTCGCTAATGAGCTTAACGCAAAACCCAAAACCATACTTGATAATGGTATACTGACTAAAGTTGTTGTTCTACTAATAGGTAGATAGTCAAGCATTTTAAGTGCTACTAAACCAGAAACGCACGCTCCTGAATATGCCCAAATAATTCGATTTTTATCTACAGCAATTAAATCTTTAAAACCCCAATTTTTTGTAGAATCTGAACAGCTTATACCCATATTGCAATTTGAAATAATTCCACTTAATACTAAGGCTAAAATTATCTTTTTAAACATGAAATTAATACCCCCAACAAATTTTATAAAATTAATAAGATTAAAATATAAAATTAAGTTAAACAGGCGATATTTTTTTGTAAAATGCCTAGTTCTTCTCTTTGATTTTTGTGTAAAAAGTAAGTTTTTAAGGATAATGATGAGTTTTAAATGTATTTCTATCTAATTTCTGTACTTTTTTATTTTATTTTCCAAATAAAATTTCATGGGAGATTTTAAATCTCCCATTTTTCATTTCTACAAACAAATCAAACTATTTACTTGCACAAACAAATTTCTTTATATTTCCCATATGCTTTTAACTCTTTTGGAAATTTTATTAAAAATTGGAGAATGTAACATGTTCAAAAATTCTAAACGCATTTATCTTTTTTTACTTATTCTATTTTTTTCAATATCAACTTTATTTTATTTAAAACATAAACAAGAAATATCTTTATTTATAGAACTAGGAATAGATTCATATAACACTTCTAAGGGCTTACACAAAATAAAAAAATTAAATAAACCAGTAGTTACTTTTTTCGGTGGATCGAGAATACCTAAAAATGATTTTTATTATATCCAAGCAGAAAAATTAGCATCGCTTCTCGCGGATAAAGGCTTTGTAATTATGTCAGGCGGCGGACCCGGAATAATGGAAGCTGCAAACTCTGGCGCTATAAAAAATATGAAAAACAAAGAAGAAATTCGTAGCATTTCTGCAAACTTACATTTGCTTACAAATTTTGAAAGATCATCTAATCCATCACAATTAAAATTTTTACATGATAAATTTTGGAGTAGAAAACTTTTATTAATAAATAATTCTAATGCCTTTATAGTTTTTCCAGGAGGAACTGGAACTATAAACGAGTTAAGCGAATTATTAGTTTTAATGGAAATAGGCGCATTAGCAAAAAAAACAATAATATTGTTTGATTCTAAATACTGGAAAAAATTTATTGATTGGATGAATTTTGCAAAAACAAAAAATTTAATCTCTCAAAAGGCTTTCGATTTGATTCTCATAAAAAACAACATAGAAGAAATATTTAATTGTTTAATAAAAGAAAACTCCCACTGATAAAAAATAAAAATAGGCAGAAAAATTTCTGCCTATTTTATTAATCTTATTTGCTGCAACATTGTTTATATTTTTTGCCCGATCCACAAGGACAGGGATCATTGCGTCCAATTTTGTCAGCCTGCCTTCTAACCACTTTAGCTTCAGGATTTTCTCCTTGGCCTTTATGAAAAGATTCAATATCTGCAAGCTCTCGACGTCTTTCTTGTTCTATTTCCTTAACATTTACAGCTTCTACATCTGTTTTCTTTAATCTAAAAATATGTTGTACAATGTCACCCTTGACCTGTTCCATCATTTTTTCAAAAGCATTAAAAGATTCTCGTTTGTATTCTACAAGTGGATTTTTTTGTGCATAACCACGAAGGTGAATTCCTTCTTTTAACTTATCTAATGTTTGCAAATGAAGTCGCCATTGTTGATCAATCGTTTGCAGCAAAATCCATTTTTCAATATCTTTTACTACATCTTCCGGATATGCACCCCGATATTGATCATATTGATAAAGCAAAAATTCTGATAATACAGTTTTTACCGCATCAACATTATTATTTTTAAAGTTTAAATTTTCAAATTCACCTTTTGAAATTCCAGTTAAATTTTCAAGTGATGTAAATAACTCATCCATAGATTCTTTTGCAATATTAGGACGAGGACAAAAAATAGCTATCGATGCATATAAAACATCCAATATCATCTCTTTAATCAATTCTTGCAAAGAATCTGATTCATCTAAAATATCGCGACGATATTCATAAACAACTTTTCGCTGTTGATTTAATACATCATCATATTCAAGAAGATTTTTTCGTATATCATAATTATGTTTTTCAACTTTTTCTTGTGCTTTTTCAATTCGCTTTGAAATGAACGGATGTTCTATACAATCACCCTTTTCCATACCAAAACGCATCATACGTTGTTTTAATTTTTCACCTGCAAATATTCTAATCAGATCATCTTCTAGCGAGATATAAAATTTGGAAGATCCAGGATCTCCCTGTCTTCCAGATCGACCACGAAGCTGATTATCAATTCTGCGACTTTCATGCCTCTCTGTTCCAATAATACGTAAACCACCAAGAGCATTAACACCTTCTCCAAGTTTTATATCTGTACCTCGGCCAGCCATATTAGTTGCTATTGTGACCTTTCCTCTATCTCCAGCTTCTTTAACAATATCAGCTTCACGAGCATGATTTTTTGCATTTAAAACATTATGAGGAACACCTGATTGCGTAAGCAAATAACTTAAATATTCGGATGTTTCAATAGCAATTGTACCTACCAAAACGGGTTGGCCTAGTTTATGACAACTTTTAATATCTGCAATAACAGCTTTAAATTTATCTTCTCTATCCAAATAAATCGCATCTGCTTCATCACGTCGAATCATCTGTCTGTGCGTTGGAATAGAAATAACGGCTAATTTATAAATATCATAAAACTCTGCAGCTTCTGTCATTGCCGTTCCTGTCATACCTGCAAGTTTTTTATAAATTCTAAAATAATTTTGTAGAGTAATAGATGCTAATGTTTGATTTTCTCTTTCAATTTTTACATTTTCTTTTGCTTCAAGCGCTTGATGAAGTCCATCGCTATATCTTCTACCAGCGAGTATTCGTCCGGTAAATTCATCAACAATTAAAACTTGCCCGTCTTTAACAACATAATCAACATCCCGCTTAAAAAGTGAATTTGCCTTTAAAGCTTGAGTAACATGATGAAGTATAAAAATATTTTCAGGAGCATATAAATTATGAATTCCTAAAACCTTCTCAACCTTATCATTTCCATCTTCTGTCAAATGTACAGATTTAGCTTTTTCATCAATCTCAAAATCTGTGTCGCGTTTAAGTTTTAAAACTGCATAATTTGCAGCTGCATACAAATCAGCACCCTTTTCGGATGAGCCAGAAATAATAAGAGGAGTTCTTGCTTCATCGATCAATATAGAATCTACCTCGTCAACAATTGCATAATGTAAATCACGTTGAGCATAGTCCGCAAGATTGAATTTCATATTATCGCGAAGATAGTCAAAACCAAACTCATTATTTGTTCCATAAGTAATATCTGCGTTGTATGCTTTTTTACGATCTTCATCGCTCATTTCATTTTGGATTACTCCAACCTCAAGACCAAGATGATTATAAATTGGACGCATCCATTCACTGTCACGCCTTGCAAGATAATCGTTTACCGTTACAAGATGGGCACCTTTTCCAGATAATGCATTTAAATAAAGAGGAAGTGTCGCGGCTAATGTTTTTCCCTCTCCTGTTTTCATTTCAGAAATTTTACCTTCATGGAGAACAACGCCACCAATAAGTTGTACATCAAAATGCCGCATATTTAATTTTCTATTACTAGTTTCTCGCACAAGAGCAAATGCCTCAGGTAAGATACTATCAATAGATTCTCCGCGCGAAATTCGCTCTCTAAATTCATTTGTTTTCGCAGTTAAATCAAGATCAGAAAGTGCCTGCATTTTTTCTTCAAGTAAATTTATTTTATGAACTAAAGGTTGAATTCTGTTTAATTCCCTTTGATTTTTTGTTCCAAATATTTTGGCTAAAATTCCAGCTATCATAATCTGGTTCCCCACTTATAAAAATATTTTATTTTAAATAAAATAAAGTAAAATTTAATTTCATTGCAGACTATACTTTAACATAAATCCAAAAGTTTATAATAGCCTTTTTCCGAAAACTAAAATACTCTTTTAAAGAGCAGTAAAGTTATAATAAAATTAAGGAGAAGTTAATGAATTTTGTTAGAAAAGTATATGATTGGATGGGTGAAAAAGTACATGCAAAATATTCTTTATTTTGGCTTTTGCTTTTAACATTTCTTGAATCATTCATTTTTCCAATTCCAACGGATCCCATGCTCATTTTGTACTGTATCGAAAAACCTAAAAAATCAATTTATTTTGCGGCTCTTTCCACATTAGTTTCAGTTGCTGGGGGTTTATTTGGATATTTTATTGGTGCTTTTATGTGGAACATTGTAGGACAATATATAATTAATTACATTATTTCTCCTGCAGCTTTTGAAGCAGCAAGAGCAAAATATGTAGCATATCAAATGTGGGCAGTATTAATCGCCGGATTCACGCCGGTTCCATATAAAGCAGTTACTCTTTCAGCCGGATTTTGTCACCTTCCAGTAACACCATTTATAATTTTTTCAATAATAGGAAGAGGTGGCAGATTTTTTCTGGTTGCAGGAGCAATTCAAATATGGGGTGCACAAATTAAAAATTTTATAGACAAACATTTCAACAAACTAGCTGTTTTATTTGTGTTTTTAGTCTTATTTTTTATTTGGCTAATTAAGTAAAATTTTTTAAAAATTTTTGAAATAAAAAAGAGCCTTTTTGGAAACTTCGTTTTCCTTGACATGCATATACCAGGTTGATACCATGTTGCAAGATTTAGAAAATTATGACGATAGTGTATAATAGAAATTAAGTTGTTCTTTAAATTTTCAAAACGTCCCTAAATGGACAATACCCATCTGGTATTGTTCGCCCCCCCAACCCTCCGACTTGTTCTAAGTTGGAGGGATTTTATTTGGAGCATTTTTCACAAATTATTTTGCTTGCTGGGCCTACAAAAATTTTCCCATCAACATCAAAAACACCCCGAACAAAATAACACCACAAATATTTTTTAGAAGGAGATTCTTGGAATAGATTTTCTTTAATTGGTTTGCGATTTATTGGAGTTTCATTTGCAAAACCATTTCTTGGAAATCTGTAAACATTATATCCAACGAGAATGACATTTTTTTTCACAAATTCATTTTTGGGATGGTTAGAATAATTAAATTCAATTTCATAAGAAGGTTCTAACTTTCCCCATTCTAAGACTCTTTTGGTATCAACAATCTGCAAACTCAAACACTTAATGGCTGGAAAATACAAACTATTGATATTTATATCTTGTTTTTTGTCCCTAAATACAAAAATATTTCTAGGTTTTCTTCCACAAGAAAAAAAAGTTCCAAAAACCAAAATTAATAAGGTAAATTTGTAAAAAATAAATTTATTCTGCATAAATTTATTTTTTCAAAAATGTAATTTTAAATTCTTGTGCATATTTTCTCAATGCTGACTGAGAAATTTGATCCAGATCTTGCGTCTTATTAATTTGCTCATAAACCTCAAAGTAAACTTCTCTAACATAACTTGCAAAAAGAATTGCAAATTTTTTAACATCTTCAAAACTTAAATCATCTAAAAAATTATCTTTCAATAAAAATAAGAAAATTGTTTGGTCAACAAAAGAGTAATGATCATGCACTGGTTGTTTTAAAAGCTCAATAGATCGCTTTCCCCTGTCCAAGATATGCTGACTTGTTTTATCAAGCTCGGAACCAAATTGAGCAAATGCGGCAATCGAATCATATTGCGCAAGCTCCAATTTCAAAGAACCACAAACCTTCCTCATTGCTTTTGTCTGAGCCGCGCCTCCAACTCTTGAAACTGATAGTCCAGTACTGATAGCTGGCCTTATTCCCATATTAAATAAATTTGTATCAAGCACAATTTGCCCATCTGTAATCGAAATCAAATTTGTTGGAATATATGCAGTCAAATCATCACCTTGGGTTTGAATAATTGGAATGGCGGTTAAAGAACCCCCTCCAAGCTCATCCGAAAGCTGACAAGACCTCTCTAAAAGTCTTGAATGTAAATAAAAAATATCTCCCGGGTATGCTTCTCGTCCAGGAGGTCGACGTAAAAGCAATGAAAGCTCTCTATATGCAATAGCATGATTAGTTAAGCTATCATAAATTATCAAAACATCTTTACCTTTATTCATCAAGTATTCACCAATCGTACATCCAACATATGGAGCAAGATATAAATTAACAGCTGTTTCTTTTGCATCAGCATCAATAACAATTGTATAATCCATAGCCCCATTACGCTCAAAAAGATCTACCATTTTAGCAGTACTTGATTGTTTATGTCCTATAGAAACATAAATACAGATAACATCTTTACCTTTTTGATTTAATACCATATCTAATGCTATTGTAGTTTTTCCTGTATTTCTATTTCCGACTAAAAGCTCTCTTTGCCCTTTACCAATAGGTATTAAAGCATCAATAAATGTTATACCCGTCTCAAAAGGACGGCTAACAGGTTTTCGCGCAACTATTCCAGGAGCGGTCTTTTCAATAGATACTTTTTCTGTATATTCTAATTCACCAATAGAATCTAAAGGTAATCCAGTTGCTCCTAAAACTCTGCCTACTAATTTTTCACCAACAGGAATTCGCAAAACGTTTCCAGTTCTTCTGGCAACTTCTTGTTCATAAACAGGAATATTATTGTCGAGCAAAACAACAGAAACAAAATCTTCATCTAAATCTAAAACAATTCCACTGCTACCCGATTCAAACTCTATTAACTCACCATACACCGCATTGGTAAGTCCATAAACTCTAGAGATTCCGTCCCCAACTTTTATAACTCTTCCAACCTCTTCCAATTTTTCTTGAGGTTCTGAACTCAAAGATTTTTCAAATAATGATATAAGATCGGTATCTTTTACACGCATGATAATCCCTTTTTAGAAATGATTTTTTTTGCCTCAATAAGCTCTTTTCTTATTGAACGCTCCCACAATAATGTAAGACTCTCCATTCTTAAACCAACGATTAAAGATGGATCCACAAGAAATTGCGTCAAAACCTTTTTATGTAAAAAATTATTTAAAGTTTTTTCAGCTATATCTTTTTCCGCTTGGGATAACGAGTGAGAGCTCATGATCTTAAAACTCTCAATGTTTTTAATTTTTTTATACTGATTCCAAATATTTTTTAAAACTAAATCTAAAATATCGATTCGACCCGACTTTAAAAGTAAAATGATTAAATTTTTTAAACATTCTTTTAATCCAAAAAACTTAATCATTTTTGACACTACAAATTCTTTTGTTTCAAACAAAATCCCTGGAATAGAAAGAGAGACATAAAAATACCCCCTGTCTTTTAAAAAAAATTCAAAATTCGAAATCTTTTGCATATCGTCAAGAGTCAATTGATCCGAATATAAATCCAAAAAAGCAACCGCATATTTTTTTGCTACAGAATTTTTACTTTCTATCATAATTTATTTTTTAAGTTTTAACTCCAGCTTTTTCATCAACTCTTGAAGTAAAACAGCACCCCTATCCCCTCCAAAATTTTCACTCATTTCTCTCTGAGCTTCAAAAACAGCAACAGGAACCACCTCTTGCTGCAATTTTGCTAAATATAACTCTTTTGATTGAAACTTTTTTTTCTCTATCAAATTATTTTTTAATATACCGTTTTCTTTTTCTAACTCTTTACTGCGTAATAAAACAGCATTATGCCACTTTTCAATTTTGTTTTCTAAAGAAATAAATTTAACATTTTGCTCTATTAGATCTTTTTCGACTTTACTTTTTAATCTTAAAAGACTTCCTAGCTTTTCCTCTAAAGCGCGCCAATGTTTTCTAGCAGCTCTGATTTCTTGAATTATTATTGGCAAAAGCATAGAGCGAAACAAATTAAAAATAACTATACAAAAAAGAAAGAATAAAGTTAGTTGAAAGGCGACATGTAATAAAAAATCATAATCAACGAACACGCGACACCTCTTTGATCAAAACATTTTTAAACTGCTTGATCGAATCCTCTACCTCTTTTTGGTTTCTTTGATATGTAACAAAAGTAGAAATTTTGACCGGTTCTTTTATCAATTCAACCGTTTTTGTATGCATTTTTTGTTGAAAATTAAAAAGTTTTAATTCTTTTTGTTGTTGCATTTCATCTATAACCTTTTCTTCCGTTTGCAAAGAAACAGTTAAAACTTTTTCTTTATTTTTTTTCTGCTCTAAAAAATTCAAAACAGGCCTAAAAACAAATTTATTCAACAATTGATAAGTAATTATAAAATTTATGATTTGAATGAAAATAGTGAAGTTAAATTCTATAAGAGTTTTTTCCATAACAATGGGCCTTTCTCTTCTTTAAAAAGGCAAAGGGTGAAGAGATGTTCGCATTTAACTTATGTTATAAAACTATCACCCTAAAAGAATCAATAATATTGCTATTACAAAACAATAAATAGCTGCAGATTCTATTATTCCTATAGCAACAAGCATTGTGCGCATTATTAATCCGGCGCTTTCAGGTTTCTTGGCTATAGATTCGCAAGCCTTTGCACCAACAAAACCCTGCCCCAAAGCTGGACCAAGCGCTCCTAACCCCATACATAATCCCGCGCCTAAAAGAGCCGCTACCCTGACCCAATTAATCACTTCTATAGCTTCAGACATTTCTTTCCTTCCTAAAATTTCAATCTCTTCTTTTACTAAAAATTTTCTTAGTTATTTAAAACATGATTATGAACGGTTGTCTAAACTTTTGTCAAATAGTCAGATGAATAAACTATAGTTATACAGCGAATAAACCATTTCATAACGAATAAGGTGCTAAATTAATAAGCTAGAGAGGAGATGTAAATTTAAGAATTAATATAACACCTTATTCTTATAGCAGTTTCAACCAAAATAAAATAAAGCGAATTTTGCATTAAAATCGAAGGTCATTATTTCAATCTTTATTTTATAGTACCAAAATTCCATTTGGTAAGAATAATTCTGTCATAAAAATAATCCTCCGCAATCTTACATATTAACAAATAAATTCATGCAACATCAAAACCTTCATTTATAAATAGATTTTACAAAAAAGAATGATTTGATTTAAATAAAATTTAAACGCAACAAGAAACAATGACAACAAAAAAAAGCACTAATATTTATTTTTTTTGAAGATAAACATAAGAAACCCATAAAAACCAGAAGGCAATAAGAGCATAAAAAAGTGAAACAATACTCACAAAATTAAAAAGAAATAAAATTGCAAAAATTGAATAATATATTGCAAAAACCGAGGTCATTAACAAAATTTTGTATTTGCTTAATTTTTTAGCCAAAAGAAAAGACGCTATATGATGCGGACTCCCTCTGTAAAAAGGAATCCCTAAAAAAGTTCTTATCAGAATTAACATGGTAACTTCACTAAGAGGAACTATTAAAATCAAAATAGGAACAAAAAAACCAAATTCATTTTTAGAACTCCAACAAAAAAGCAAGGGAACTGCTGCTAAAAACCCGCCTAAAAACAATGATCCGCAATCTCCCATATAGATCTTTGCCGAAGGTTTATTATAAATAAAAAAGACAAGCAGTGGGGCAATAAAAGTGATTAGCAATAAACTCAATAAATACTGCTTCATTAAAATAGCTATTACAAAAAAACTAGTTGCTGCAATTATCGCTAAAGAAGTAGATAAACCATCCATCACATCTACCAAATTAAAAGCGTTAATGATCAATAACATCCAAAATCCAGAAATAGCTAGACTCCAAAAATCAGAAAAAAATGCTTCTTTTAAAGACAGCCCGCCTCTTAAAAAACATATTACAGCTACAACTTGACCAATAAGTTTTTGCAATGGAGAAAAATTTATAAGATCATCAAAGAATCCTACAAATAAAATCAAAATACAACCAATAACTAGCCATAAAATAGAATTTTTAAATGGATAAAATAAGCCTAAAGTACAAATAAAGGAAACAAAAATCGCAATTCCACCAAGGTATGGTACACCTCCATCATGTTTTTTTATTTTCCCATCAGGAAAATCCATAATAGAATATTTGTAAGCAATCTTGGTAACGATTTTTATGAGATAAAAAGTGAAAATAAATGCAAAAACAAAAGATGCTATGTGAAGAATCAAAAAATTCATTCTAAACTCCCTTTTATACTGAAGATTTTAATCAAATTTTAATAAGATTAAAAAATAAAATTTCCTCTTCCTTGTTTAAAAAATCAAATGAAATATCTAAAAAATATATTTTTTTTAATAACTTAGGATCTAGCTCTGAAAAAAAATTACAGATTTTTACCCAGTCTTTTAGAGTTGTTATTACACCAAACGCATCTAGACTATCCGATATCTCTAATATCTTGATTACCTCTTGAATAGAATATTGATGATGATCTTCAAATTCTATCGATTTCACTAAATTAATTTTTGTTTTTTCTAGCGATCTGCAAAAACCACTAAAAGAGCCTATTCCGGCAAAAGCAACAAACCGCTTCGATTCAAAATCATCAATTAAAAATCTTTTCATTTCAGAATTCATAAAAAAACTTAAAGCATGTTTTCCAAAAAATATATTTTGTTTTTTTATTCCACGTTTTAGCTCTAAGCGTTTTTTATCATCAATTTCATCCGCATGTGTAAATATAATAATATCGGCACGATTTATATCTTTTTCACGCAGCGGGCCAGCAGGTAGACAATGATTATTGCCAAAAGGATTTCGAGCATCCAGCAAGAGTATTTCATAATCTTTTTTAAGAGCAAAATTTTGATATGCATCATCTAAAACTAAATAATTACATCCTAAATTATTTAGCAAATCCACCGATTTGCTACGATTTTTACCTATAACAACAGGAATCTTTAAAGAAGACGCTAGCATGAAAGCTTCATCGCCACAAAAATCCGATTTACAAAAAATATTATTGCCATCCGAAACTAAAAAACTTTTCCCTGTTTTTTCATTTTGGCTTTTGTATCCTCGCAAAAGAATAGCCCCTTTAGCTTTAATATTTTCAATCAAATATCTAGCCAAAACAGACTTTCCCGTGCCCCCACAAGAAATATTACCAATAGATATAACTTTGAAATTTGTTTTTAAAGGCTTTCCAAAATTTTTATTCCAAAAAATAAAACCTTGAAAAAATATTTTATAAAAAAATTCGAAAATAAATAAAAAATACAGAATTATTTTATTAAAAAAGGATAAAGACTTTTCATCTTTATCCCATAAATTAATAATTTTATTTTTTATACTAAAGAGTTTATTACTCAGATTTCTCCACAAAGCATTCAATGATATCATCTACTTGCCAATCTTGAAAATCATGACAGAAAAATGCAAACTCTAATCCTACACCGACTTCTTTTACGGTGTTTTTATCTTTTTGCAAGCTTACAATTTTGCCACCGCCAACAATTCTACCATTTCGTAAGCATTTAACATTTCCTTCTCTTACAAAAGAACCTTCTCTAACCCTAGCTCCTGTAATGAGACCTTTACCCTTTATATCAAAAACTTTAAGTACAACAGCGGATCCTGTTTTAACGTTGGTAATTTTAATTTTCTTCTTTGACTTTATAAGATTTTCTAGATACTCAACAAATTTATAAATTATTTGATGAAGCTCTATTTCCAAATGATTAAACCGCGCTAAAACAGCCGCGTTTCGTTCAACTTTTACATTCATCCCTATAAGAATTGACTGCGAATTTACAGACAAATCAACATCTTTTTCTGTAATATCCCCGACACTGCAATGAATTACACGAACTTGCGAAAAGTCACTTTTATCATATTTTTTTGATAATTCTTTTATCGTACCCAAAATGGCTTCTGATGTTCCAAAAGTATCACACTTGATAACTAAATTTATATTTTTTTCTTCAGTAGCAAATAAATCAACAGAAGGTGTTATTTGAACAGTTTGCGCACTCTTGTTTAAAATCAAATCTTTTTCTTTTTGATACTTTTCAAAAACAACTACTTCTAATTTTTCGCCCGAAGATGGAATTTTATCAAACCCAATTAATTTAACAGGAACCGACGGACCAACTTGACTTAAACGGTCTCCGGTTTCATTTATGATCAATCTTACTCTTCCAGAAGTCGATTCACCCAAAAAGTAATCCCCTACTTTCAAAGTTCCCTCGAGACCCATAACAGTTGCGACCGAACCATAACCTTTTTCAATGCTAGACTCTAAAACAAAAACTTTAGCAGGATTTGAAGGATATGCTTTTAAATCCATCATTTGAGCTTGCAAAACAATCATTTCTAAAAGCTCTTCGACGCCTTTTCCTGTTTTTGCAGAAATAGGAACCGCAACGGTAGTACCACCCCAGTCTTCAGTTGTTAATCCATACTGAACCAACTGTCTTTTTACTCTTTCTATATAAGTAACTGATTCAATTTTATCTATTTTGTTTATAGCTACAATAATAGGAACTTCTGCCGCTTGGGCACATTTAATAGCCTCAACTGTTTGCGGCATTATTCCATCATCTGCTGCAACTACTAAAACAACCAAATCTGTTATTTTAGCACCGCGACTTCTCATATGCGAAAAAGCCGCATGTCCAGGAGTGTCTAAAAAAACAACCTTTCCATGAGCAGAATCAACTTCATAAGCGCCTAGATGTTGAGTAATACCACCTTTTTCTTTTGCCGCAACGCGAGTCTTTCTAATAAAATCTAAAAGAGTTGTTTTTCCATGATCAACATGTCCCATAACTACAACAATCGGCCAGCGATTTACAGAGTCATTAGACTCTTTTATTTCAGATTTTAAAGAAAATTGAGCAGAATCAAATTTGTTTTTTAGAACAACATTTAAACCGAATTCTTTTGCAAGCGACGCTATTAAATCAGCAGAAAGCACAAAATTTCGATTATAAACCATACCCTTTTTCATCAAAGATAAAATCAAGTCGCCCGAAAGTTTTCCCATAAGATCTGCAGCTTCAAAAAGAGGCATATCTTTGTCTATAATAATATCTGTAAGCATCTTTTTCTTTTCAGGAAATACAGAATGTTTTTCTTCTTTTTGAAATTCCACTGTTTTTTTAACAACAGGTTGTTGAATTGGTGAAATTGGTTGAATTTTCAAAGGTTGTTCTTTTACTAAAGTCTTTTTAGGCTCAGGTTCTTTTTTTTCTTCAATTAAACTTGATTCAACAAGAGCTTTCTTTGATTTTGGCTTTTTTTCTAAGCCGGTTTGTGTTGTTTTAATTTTGTTATCTTTCAATTTTTTTTGTTCAATATCGTCTTGAGTAATATTTGAATTTTTACTTTTATTAAAATGATCTTGCAAATAAAGTAATGCATCTTCTTTTAAAACAGAAATGTGCAAATAAGGAGAAAATCCAGCTTTTTCCAAAAGTTGAATTAAATCTTTACTGGATAAACCCATTTGTTTCGCAAGCTCGTAAATACGCATAAAAATCCTAAATTTCTAAAATCTTTTTAATTAATCTTCGGTGTCGCTTTCAAGAAGCGAATCTTCTAGCTTGTTATCTTTTTCAGCATCAGAAGAAACTTGTTGTAAATTTATTTCAACCCCAGTTAACCTCGAAGCCAAGAGAATATTTCTTCCTAGCTTGCCTATAGCCAAAGATCGTTGGTCTTGAGCTAGCCAAACCATAGCTGTTCTATCATCAACAATCTCAACCTTATCCACCTCGGCAGGTTTCAATGAATTTTTTACAAGATTTTCAAGAGAATTATCCCATTGAATTACATCAATTTTTTCACCACTAAGCTCTTTTAAAATAGGCTTAATTCTAACACCATCGACACCCACACACGTTCCAACAGGGTCAATTTCTTTTCGGTGAGAGGCTACGGCTATTTTTGTTTTATATCCAGGAACTCTAACAATTTTCTTTATCTCAACAATTCCCTCAAAAATTTCAGGAATTTCTATTTCAAAAAGTTTTTTAACAAAATCCGCAGATGCGCGGTCTAAAATTAACTGATAATCGCTTCTTGGAGTTCTTAAAACTTCTGAAAGTAAAGCGCGAACGGGCACGCCCATTCTAAAAATCTCTCCTGGAATTACTCCGGAAAGAGGAAGTAACGTCATTACATCTCCAAGCTGTACGACATATCCGGAGCGCTCTTTTTTATGAACAATTCCGTTAACAATTGTATTTGCCTTGTCTTCAAACTCTGCAAAAACAGCATCTTGTTCAATTTTTCTAATTTTATTTGCGATAACTTGTCTTGCGACCAAAATTTCAATTCTGCCTATTTTTTCTTCAAATGGCACTTCTATTTCTTGGCCAACGGACGCTTCGGTGTTTATTTTTTTAGCTTTTTTTAGCAAGATTTGAGATTCTTCGCTTTGAACATCTTCAACAATTTGTTTTTTAGTGAAAACTTCAGGTTCTCTGGTTTTTTTATTAAAACTTACAGAAAATTCATATTGTGGAAATTTTTTATTGTATGCAGCAAGGATTCCTTCGCATACCGCTATTATAACTTTTTCTCTATCAAGTCCACGGTCTTCGACCAAACCTTCAATAACATCATCTAGTTTCACAGAATTATCTCTTTTTGTTTTAATAAACCCTAACAAATTACCTTAAGCTTCAAGTTTAGATCTTTTTTCAAAAAAGTGAAGCAACTTACTTTTTACTTCTGGTTTTCTTACTTTATTTTTGAGTTCTCTTAATTAACTTAATAGTTATATAAATATAAAGAACGTTGTTAGTGAGTATAGAGGTAAATTGTGGATAACTCAGTCGCAAAATCGAGTTTTATTTGATTACTAGAGGGGTTATGGGTTTGCGAGAATTGTGGATAACCTGTGGATAACTTGTGGATAAAGTGTGTATAAGTTATTTTTTAGTATAAATTAACACCTTCAATTCTGTTATTGAATCGCATTTTATAAAAACCGCCCAAAGCGCGCCATTTGGTTTTAGTTGATTAGATAGGTTGTTTCGAAAGGTTATCCACAAGTTATCCACAAGTTATCCACAAGTTATCCACAAGTTATCCACAATGATTATTTCCAGGTGAAATTATTTTTAATGATATTTTCATATAGAAATATTGCTAAGCTTTTCTATTATTTTTTGCATATCTTCCCATACTTTTCTCTTTTCTTCTGGATTGCGTAAAAGATAAGCAGGGTGATAAGTTGGCATAACTAAAATGTTATCAAATGTATGAAAATTTCCACGAGCTTTGCCGATGCGAATTTCTTCGCCGAGCAGTGCTTGAGTTGCGCAGCTGCCAAGTGTGCAAATTATTTGTGGTTTAATAATACTTATTTCTTTAAATAGATATAAATTTTTGCAAATTTGGCTTTCGGATGGAAGTGGGGTTCTGTTTTCTGGTGGGCGACATTTTACGACATTCGAGATATATACATCTTCTCGTTTTAATTTCATAGCTTCTATGATTTTTGTTAAAAGTTTTCCGGCGCGTCCGACGAATGGTTTTCCTTGAGCATCTTCATCTCTTCCTGGTCCTTCGCCAACAAACATTAATTTTGTGTTAATGTTTCCATATCCAAAAACTGTTTGAGTTCTTCCTTGTTTTGCTAGAGGACATTTTGTGCAAGTACTACATTTTATTGTAAGGTTGTTTAACTCTTCTCTCTTTTCGGAGGTTGTTAGTTTTGATGAAAATTGTATCTGCGATTCTTTTAATAAATTTTTTATTTGTTCCATTTTTTCCTTTTATTTATTTTGGTTTTGCATGAAAAATCCAAGTGCAAATGTAATTCCAAAGCTTAATTGAAAATCCACAAAAAATATCTGATACGGGTCTAACATTAATATTGTTAAACATATCAAAGTTAACATATGCAAAAAATTTGATCTTCTATTTATTAGTTTCCCTATCTCATAAGATAAAAAAATTAAAATAGCGCGTATAAATGTGATGCTTGGGTAGCTGAGTAGTGAATACGATATGCTAAAAAGTAATAAGAGAAGATGTTTTAGATAAAAAGATATTGGAAGCAATCCAATTAATATTTTCCAAGCAAAAATTAACATTGTTAAATGTATTCCTGCCCTTGCTAAGTAATGAGTTATTCCCCAGTAGTTATACATATGCCGCGTATGTTTTATATAAAAATAGTTTTCTTTTTTTTCGCCTAAAAAAATGCATGAATACATAGATATTGCGTGAGGTGATAATTTTTCTTTTATTGAATGCAAAAGATTAATTCTTTTTTGAGCTATCCATCTTTTAAATGAATACTCGGGTCTATTTAAAAGTTCATAATTTAATTCTTTTGGGAAAATGGTAGTCGCTATATCTTCTTTGACCAAATAGTCTTTGAAGGTTTGATTTTCTGATAAATTTCCTTTTATCTCGATTGGTTTTATTTCGATGTTGTTTATTTTTATAGAATCTGAAACTTCTAGATTCGAATCTTCTTTTAGATAAAGCAAAATATTAAAATTTTCATTTTTAAAATCAAAGTCGTTTTCTTCTTTAATTTTATTTATTTTTAGCTTTAATATTTCTTTTAAAAATGGAGATTGAATTGCTTGCTTGTCTTGTATTGTGCCAACCATTGTAACTGTTTTGCCATCGATTTTTTGGCAAATTTCTTCCATATCATCTATTTGTTTTTGGAAAAGATAAATTCCTGCAAATAAAAAGAAATAAAAAATAGAAAAATAAAATAATAGATCAAAAATTTTTGACTTTGTTTTAAATTTTGCAAAAAATGCAGTAACTAAAGATAAAACTGCTAAAAAAGAAAAAAGGGTTATATTTTGAAAGTTGTAACTTTTTTGTAACAATATTCCGATAATAAAACTTGTTAGTGGAAATAAAAGTGGAGGGACTTTATATTTTTTGTACATATGTGAAAATTGGGATTTTAAGTAGTTTTTATATTTTTAGTAACGAAGTAGTATAGCAATTATATTTTGAAAAGAAAGGAGATTTTTTTATGAAAATTAAGAAGATATCAGGACGAGAAATATTGGATTCTAGGGGTTTTCCTACTGTTGAGTGTAGTTTGAATTTGGAAGATGGACATAGCGTTATTGTTAGTGTTCCTTCAGGCGCGTCGACTGGAAAATATGAAGCTGTAGAGCTTCGCGATGGAGATCAAAATTGGTATTTTGGTAAAGGGGTAAAAAAGGCGATTAACAATTTAGAAAATAAAATTGCGCCACTTTTAGTTGGCAAAAATCCAGACTTTATCAAAATGGACCAAGAGATAATTAATCTTGATGGGACGGACAATAAATCCAGTTTAGGTGCAAACGCTACTCTTGCTGCGAGTATGGCTGTTGTAAGGGCGCAAGCGCATTGTGAAAAATTAGAACTTTTTGAGCTTGTCGCAAAATATTTTGGCGTGAAACCTTCAATTCCTGTTTGCATGTTTAATGTTTTGAATGGCGGAGTTCATGCAAATAACGGTATAAATTTTCAAGAATTTATGATTATTCCAACTGGTGAAAAAGATTTTTCTAAATCTTTAGAAAAAGTTGTAGTTGTTTATCAAACATTGAAAAAACTTTTGGTAAAAAAAGGATTTAATTCGAATTTGGGAGATGAAGGTGGATTTGCTCCTGTTTTTGCAAAAGGCGCAAAATTACCAGAAGAATTGGCTTTAGATTTTATTGTAGAAGCGATAAAATCTGCAAATTTAGAAGGCGAAATAAAAATAGGCTTGGATGTTGCAGCTTCACAATTTTTTGATGAAACAAATAATTTTTATGATTTTTATGGGAACAAATTTAGTGGTAAAGATTTAATCGATTTTTATGAAAACTTGTTAGCAAAATATCCTATAATTTCAATCGAAGATGGATTTGCAGAAGATGATTGGGCTACTTGGGAGAGTGCAACTAAAAAATTAGGTGGGAAAGTTCAATTGGTTGGGGATGATCTTTTCGTTACAAATCAAAAGCGAATTAAATATGGCGTTGAGCGTCATTGTGCAAATGCTGTTTTGATCAAGCCAAATCAAATTGGAACTGTTAGCGAAACTATTGAAACTATCAAATATTGCAAATCTATAAATTATAAAACGGTTATTTCACATCGCTCTGGAGAAACTATAGACACATTTATCGCGGATTTAGTTTTTGGATGTAATGGTGGGCAATTTAAATGTGGAGCTCCGGCAAGAGGTGAGCGTGTAGCAAAATATAATAGATTGTTGCAACTAGCTAGATGACGCTTTTTCGAGTGTTTTCACTTCAACTATTTCTTCTTCCTCTTGTTTTTCAAGCCTGCGCTCAATTCGTTTTTGTCGCTTGAGTTGTTTCTTTGGATCTGTAATTTTAGAAAATGTTGGATCCAAATCGATGAGCGTTTCTTGAGGAATATCTTTTGCATTTGTGAAATTTAAGACATCTTTTATATCTTCATCCTTTATTTCTGCAAGCGTTTTGAATCTTTCTTGAGAGGGATGGAACATCATTTTATCAATAGGATCTTTAGATAAAAGGAAATCTTCTTGGCGTTGGATTTGCAGTTTTGCATAATCGAGTTTTAATTGAGTATAGTCACAAGGTCTACCTTCAAATCGAGGTTTTATTAATGTTGGCCTTATGAAGATAAACAGATCCTTTTTTTCAATAGTAGCATCTTTATTTTTAAATAGATAACCAAGTATAGGAATAGCTTCTAGGGGACTTGTTTTATAAACATTGTTCTCTTTTTTATTTTGGCGTAATCCACCAACAACTAAAACCTCACCATCGCCTAGCGTTGATCTTGTTTCAATATTTCTATTTGTTCTAGCATTAAGATTGCCTGTAGAATCTTCGAATTCTGCTATATTGATTGTGATTTTTAAGTCTATTATTCCGTCTAAGTTTATGCGTGGAGTTAATTTAACCATAGTAGAAGCTTTTACAGGTTCAGTTTTTTGGACAGGCGTTGTTGAGCTGTAATCTATTTGTCCGTTTATTAATCTTTCTTCTTCAAAGTTGAAAATACCTTCTGTTTGATTTTTTATAACAAGATAAGGTTGTGATAATATTTGTGTAGTTTCATCTGTAAAGTAAGTTTTTATCATAGCGTATAAATTTCCGGTTCGACCTAGGGATAGGAAGTTTCCATCAGAAACTCCTAGAAATTTGTTTGTGTTTGGGGTGGATCCAACGGGAATATTTATCAAATTACGCATCCCGGACCATCCAGACCCAGCTTGTATATGTGCAGTCGCGAATTGAGCATGTTTAGATGAATTTTTGCTATGAATTTGTGCGCCAAGTTCTGCTTCTTTATCTACTCTTACATCTACAAAGAATACTTCTATAGCAACCTGTGGTTGGGGTTTGTCTATCTTGTCTATAAAATCTTCTATTCTTCGCCAGTCGTCTCTGTTGCAGGCAATGATTAATCTATTTCCAGATCCAATGCTTATTGTTGTTTTAGAGTCTCCTGAGCCAGATGTTTCTTGAGATTTTTCTGCGACTACATTAACATCTTCGAAATATTTTACTTGACCAACTATTAAGGTTTTAGAGTCTTTTGTTGGAGGAGAGACCATATCTTTGAGCAATGTTTCGATGGACGAGGCATCGACATATTTTAGTTCTTTGATGTGAAGTCTAGAGTTTGGAGATACTATGGATTTATCAAGATTTTTTTCTATAAAAGTTTTTACTGTTTTTAAGTTGTCAGAAGGCCCTAGTAATATCAGTCTGTTTAAGCGAGAATCGGGAATGATTTTTATAGCTTTAGAGAAGAAAGCAATTCTTTTTTGAGGTACCATGCGCATTATCTGCATAGCTTTTGCCTCTTGAGATTGGCCTAATATTTCATCATTAAATTTTTTTGCGATATCATCCGCATTTGCTTCTTGCAGTTGAATAATTTGTAAATCTTCTCGAAGTCCCCCTGTGTCGAGCTCTTTTATGATTTTCATTGCAGCTTTTATATTCAAACTAGATTCAGTAATCAAAAATGCATTTAAAGTTTGATTATCCATGTAGCTTCCAGGGGATAAAAATTTTTCGAGCAAAGGTGCAGCATCTGAAGATTTAATATTTTTAAATATATAAATATATCGAATTTGCGAATTATTATTTGGAAGAGTTTCTGGATCCGTGTCTATAAAATGAGGAAGAGGATTAGATTTGCTTAAATTGCTTGGAACAATTCTATATAAATTGTTTACATTTATGAGAGAAAAGTTGTTGGAGTCTAAAAGTGTTAATAAAACATTCCATGCTTGGGTAAGGGTCAAAGGGTCTCTGGTGGACATTGATACTTTGATATTGTCCAAATCTTTATGTGGAATAATATTTATATTTTTTTGATCAGCAATGTAGTTTAAAACTTCTTTGAGCGATGTGTCTTGCAAATTTAAATAAATGTTACCCTTTTCAGTTTCCTTTGGGGTAATATTTGCATTAATTATTTGTGGTTGCTCTTTTTTTTCAACATTGGTGGTTGAAGTTATTGTTTGGCTTAAATTTTCAATCGAAGAATTAGAAGGTGACGGTTGTTCCGATTTAAATTGAAGGTTAATCAGCATGGTTGAGAATATAGATAAATAAAAAATCTTTTTTATTTGTTTCATAATTTCTCCATTTTATCTTTTATCTACCTGTTTATATTTTAAAGTTCCTATCATTATATCAATAGAAAGTGTTTTGTTTTCTTCTCTTGTTATTTTTAAATTTTTTACATAGATATTATCTTTTTCTTCTAGCTCTTTAAGTATAGAAACAAGCTTTTCCATCGTTAAATTTTTGAAAGTTGCTTGCAGCGACGTTTCTTCCAGAAGGTCATTACCAGCGATAGATATTGTTGCAAATGTCCAATTGCCATCAGATTTTATTTTGTTTGATCTTGTAAAAGATTCAAAAAATCCTTTGATATCAAAATCTTGCAGAGAATCCAAATTTTTTTGTAGCTTTGATTTTTGATTTTCTACGTTTTGAAATTTGATAATTAATTTATTACTGTTTATAGCAGCTCTTTGAGCTGCTTGTATTTGGTTTATCAATGAGCTACTTTTACTTTGGATAAAGAAAAGCGCGCTGCCAATAATGAAAAGCAATACACCAATTAAAATTATTAAATATTTTTTAAAATTTTCTTGATCAAGTTGATTTATAAAATTTAAAATTTTTTCAATTAATTTACTTATCATTTTTTTATAAATTTTCTTTTTGTTTAAATGTTAATGTGAATTTAACTCTACCATCACCCTCATCTCCAAGATCACTATCAGAGGAAGCTAAATAAAGAAATTCGGAAATATTTTTTTCTGTAAGTTGTTGCTGAAACTTCGCAAAATCTTGGAAATCTTCACCTTCATTTTTTGACTTAAAGAATCCTATAACGTCTATTGTTGGTAAAATTTCTTGATTAACAGACATGTTCATTTCTTTGATTGTAATATTAAATTTTTCTCTATCTATGATTTTTACAAGCTCAGCTAAAACTTCGAGTGTTGGAAATTTTAATTTTTTCAAAAGTCCCCAGGAGTTTTCTTCTAATCCTATGATTTCGGACAGTTGTTTGTTTAAACCTCCTGTTACCACTCCTTTTTCATTCATAGTTTCCAGATTGGATGTTTTTAATGCTTTTTCTATTTTGTTTTTTAAAGATTTATCAGTCGTTTTTAGAGCTAGACTTAGTTGTTTATGGACTTCAGATGCTTTTTGATTTTCTAAGTTGCTTAACTTTGAGTAAAGGCTATAGATTTCAAAACTTCCATATGCTGCGATAAATATTGCTAATGATCCCAATAAGATCAATGCGGAATTGATTTGTTTGATAACCAAATTTTCTTGATAAATTTCGAAAAATTTTCTTCGTAAATTAAATTCGGGTTGGTTTGACGGTTGGAAAACAGCCCCTATAGCTATGGCATATTTTGACCAAGAGTCGGTAGGATTTTCTTTTTGGATCTTTTTATCAGATAGCAGTTTTTCTGCTTCTAAATATTCACATTTTGTTTGCAAAACATTGCTTGCGAAGTCGGTGAAATTTTTTATAGGATCGCTTGGCCAATTGAAAAGAATTTTTTCGATCTCTTTGTAGTAGCTTAATTTGGAAGCAAATGAGTTTAAAGTAAACTGTATATCATTTAAAAAAGATATAAGGTGTTTTTCTATTATTTGGCTTTGTGGGTTGTGATTGTTTGTGATAATCCCATTTTTTATTAACTCTTCCAAAATTTCATTTGGCTTTATATTTATTTCTTGGCTTATCGAATTAACAATCGATTGGATTCCTTTAGGTATATTTCTTATTAGTCGTAACTCTCCGTTTTGTAGAAAGGCTACTCTTGTTGAATATTGTTTTACATCTATGATGGCTGAGCCTAGTTTTAAATCTTTGTAATCAGGAATTTGTTGATAAAGATTGTATAAAGCAAATAAATCTATTGTGACTTTTGTAGCAGATATTCCTGCTTGCTCGTATATATTTATAATATCGCCTAGCTCTTCTTTCTGTATTGCTGCAACTAAAATCTGAGTTTCAAGATCTTCTTTTGATTGTTTTGTTATCCTAAAATCTAAAACAGATTCTTCGACGGGGAATGGGAGCATAGGAGCTATTTCATTTTCCAAAACAAGTCTTATTTTTTCAGGATTTTTGAGAGGAATTGTTAATTCTTTAAAAACTACACTTGAGGCTGGAATGGTGATATTAATTTCGTCATAAGAAGTTTTGATAGAACTAATTACTTTTTTTATAGCTTCGATAGCTCTTTCTTTGAAAGCTGAGATATCGCCTTCTGCAAGATATTCAGTTTTTAAATCTAATATTTCTGTTTTAGATCTTGATATAGAAATAATGGCTGCGCAGCATGCTTTTTCATCTAACGAAAAGGACAAAACCTTTTTTGGGATTAACTGCATTCCAAATATTTTTTCAGGTAAAAATATTTTAGCGATCATTGTGAATTATCCTTACTGTTTGTGGATTTTTCTTCAGATGCGATTTTTTGTTCTTTTTGTTCACGTTCTATATCTTTTTTATAAAGGCCGATGTCGAGTTCTTCTTCTTGTTCTGTTTTAGATCGATAGTAGAGATCGTTTTTGATATCTACAGTAACAGGTTGATATCTTGCATTTGCAAAATCATCCACTTTTCTAGCATATGTTTTTCTGTCTGGATTAAAGAACCACTCATTAAGCGGATCATGAGAGCTTTGAAGTTCTGAGGATTCTGCAAGAGCAGTTTTCGCTTCATGCATTTTCATTCTAGAATATAACTCTATACCGGCGGTTGTTCGAGGTTTGAGAATTGTAGGGCACATGAAAATCAAAACATTTTTTCTATCAAGTGTTTTTGATTTATTTTTGAACATCCATCCTATGACTGGTAAAGATCCTAAAAGAGGTTGTTGTTTTTTGGATTCTGTATTTTTGGATTTTACAAATCCTCCCAGCGCTAGCACTTGTCCATTTGCTATAGACGCGTGTGTTTTTAAATTTCTATTAGTTTTATTACTGGTTTCACCTATAAATTCATTATAAGAAATATCAATATCTAGATTTATAACTCCATCAACATTTATGAGAGGAGTTACTTTTACGGTCATATCAGCAGTGTCATCGGTTTGTCCAGAAACACCTTGACCTCCAGCTGCTGTTATTGTTGTTTGTGATGTTACTCGTTTGGTTTCACCGATTGTCAAAGAAGATTCGTATTTATTTGAAACAGTTAAAAATGGTCTTGCGACTATGCTAGTGTAAGTGATTGATTGAAGCATTTGGAAAATCATCCAAATATTATTTGTAGCTGCATTTCCAAATGTTAAAACAGAAGATCCTAATGATCCCGAAATATCATTTATTAAGTTACCAAGTAGAGATACTGGATTACCAGTAGAAAGACCATTGTCTGTTTTTAAAATAGTATTATTTATGCCCGTGCTTTGATATGCAGGATAATGTCCAAGGCTATTTTCTTTAGGATTTCTAACATGTCCACCGAGCATTTTGTTGTCTACCCTGTCGACAATGACTATCAATGTTTCGATTGCAACTTGAGGTTGAGGTTTGTCCAGTTCGCGAATTGTTTCCTTGAGCAAAAACCAATCTTTTTTATCAGGGCATGATGCTAAAACTCTGTTTCCTGTTTTATCGGCTCTTAAAGTTATATTTTTGAAATATTTTACACCGCTTCTTACTCCGCCAAACTTGGATGCTTGTTGTCCTGTGGGAGATTCTGGCTGAGTTAAAGCCTCTTTTAATAAATCAACTACTTGTTGCGCATCAATATATTTTAATTCATACACATGCAGAGGTGATTCTATTTCGTTTTCATATTTTTTATCTAAAATTTCTTTTATAAATTTTTCTATTTTGTCTACAGCATCTTGGCTGCCGAGCAAAATCAGAGAATTTGTTCGTTCGTCAGCTATTATTTTGGTACCAGAAGGAAAATATGAAGAAGAGTCGTCTTGGCGTTTTTGCCCAAACAGAAAACCGAGCTGCGCAAGTCTTGGATCTTCTTTTTTTCCATCCATCAAAGCATTTAAAAGATCTTTTACATCAGTTGCATTTGCTTGTTGCAGTGTGATAAAAGCATAAGTTTCTTTTTTATCAGTTTTATCTAACTCTTGAACGATTTTCATAGCGGATTTTATGTTGTAGGACTTATCGCTTAAGATAAGAGCATTAGCATTAGGAAATGTTAGTGCTACATGGGGATCTCCGAGCATTTTATCAACCCAAGGAATAACATCGTCAGCTCTAAGATTAGCAAGGAAAGAAATGTAGCGAATATTTTCATCACTATCGGGCAAACTTTCTGCAGCAACTCCAATATAAGCTGGGAGAGGTTGTGCAATTTTTTTATCTTTTGTGATTATTTTGAAAACTTCGCCAATCTTTACAATGCTAAAACCAGATAAATCAACGATAGTTTGTAAAATTCTCCAGGCTTGATCTTTAGAAATTGGTTCTCTGATTGTTAAAGATATTTTGTTTCCGGTTAACGTTTTGTCAGGAATGATATTTATTTTTTTTAATTCTGCTATGTAATCTATAAAATTTGTTAATTCTGCATTTTCAAAGTTTAGATAAATTTTATCATTGCTATTTTGATCCGTTGATTCTTTGACTGTTTCGTGTAAATTTTGTTTTGGAGTTTCTTTGATAATTTTGTCTACTTGATCGTTTTCGTTTATGCCTTTTACCATATTTGCGAGTTCATTTTCAATGATATTTTGTGCCATGATATCATTTTGTACAAATTTTTGATTTTCTACTGGATAGCTTGGTGAAGGGTTTTCGATTAAATTTTTACTTAAATCAAGGATATTTTTTCCCATAGCTTTTCGTGATCTAGCGTCAACAAAAGGGATTTGTAGCGAAAATAATAGTAAAAAATTTAAAAATTTAAAAATCTTATTCATGAATCAAAACCCTTTGTTAATAAATTCTCATATTTTTTTCTCTTAAGTTTAAATTCTCAAGATATCGCTGTCTTAAAAGCATATTCAATTCTTGCATATTTATTGGATGTACTTCTTGAAATTTTCTTTTTTGTTCGGAGCGCATTTGCTCTCGGCTCATTTGGAAAATGTATTGTGGCTTTTCTGGAGATGGTGATCCGAACTTTTGTATTTTTCTTTCAAGATAAGCGAGTTTATAATTTATTGTTAGATCTTGATTAGATCTTTTTAATTGAACTTTTATAATATCATTTAATTTTGCATGTGTTATGGCGTCAAAAACTTCATATCTATTTGCTGATGAAGTGACATTTAAATCATTTATAGAAATAATGACATCTTTTTCTTGAAGCCCCAACATTACTCCAACGTCATTGCTTGAAAATTTTCCGATTTGAACGCCGAAAGGTGATCCTTGAGAATAAATAGTTGCAGGATCAACCGCATCTAAAAATTGTCCTAATGTTTGTATTTTTTCTTTGAAACTGTTTGGATTTATAATGTAATTTGTTTCATTAACTTTTTTGATTATTCCGTCCCATCTTTCATTTTGTTGAGCATTTAAGAAATTATCTTCATTTCTTAAAAAGATAGATTCTTGTTGTGCATTGCTGCGTAAAATTATAACTTTTTCTTTATTGATTTTTATGATTTGACCATCTTTGATTTGGTCGTCTAAGTAGTAACTTAATTCTTTTCCTGTTTCATCTTCTAGCAGTACTACGCTTTTATCAGGATCGCTAGAATATAAAATTCCTTTTAATTTTATATCTAGTGGAGCTAAAAATTCTGGAGGTTTTATAGGAGGGATTGCTACCATTTTAGGAGGTTTTGGATCCGGTATTGGCCCAAACAATGGTTCTTCTTTAGGTTTTTCGGCAGCAGCATAAGTGTCAAATAAATCTTTTTTATAAATTTCTTCAAGAGAAATTTTTTCTTCGATTGGTTTTTCTACAATCTGTGAAATTTTTGCAGCAGGAATAAATTTTATGAACGGTGCTTGTTTTTTTACAACAAAAGAAACACCAAGTGTGATGATGAAAATCAAGAGCAACGAACTATTCAATTGCCAAAGTTGTTGCCTCATTTAAATTACCCTTCTTTTAAAATTTATATGAACAAAGCTACTCATTAAATATTTGCCATGTCAAGTAAAAAAATATTCGAAATTATATGACGCAAGAATGTTTTTTTGTTTTGAAAAATATATTATACATTTATTTTATTTAAAATGAATAATTCAAAAATGTAATTGAGAAAAATGCTTTGAAACATTATGAAATTTAACGGTTGACTATCGGGCCTTCTGTTAGTCCTCTGATAAATTGATAAATGTAAGGATTTTTACTTTCCCATATTGTTTTTGCATCGCCTACGAAAACTATTTTTCCACCATGTAACATTGCAACGCGATCTGCGTATTTGAAAATTTCTATATCATGAGAAATTACAATAGAAGTTGTTTTAAACTTTATTTGTGTTTGTTTGATAAGTTCGTGAATTAATCGAACAGTAATAGGGTCTAAACCTGTTGTAGGTTCATCGTAAATTATAATTTGTGGGTTCAACATTAATGTTCTTGCGAGCCCAACTCTTTTTTTCATTCCACCAGAAAGCTCATGTGGATATTTATATAAAGTATCTTCTGATAAACCAACATCTTTTATGCGCTTCAAAACTGTTAGCTTAACTTTTTCTAAATCTTCTTCATTTTCAATAGGTGATATACCAACATTTTCGAAAACATTTAAGGAGTCTAAAAGTGCTGCAAATTGAAAAACATAACCACATTTTTTATAAACTTTTTCGCGTTCATGTTTTGTTAATTTTGTTATATCTTCACCGTCTATGATTACTTGTCCGCTATCAGGTTTTATTAATCCGATTATTTGTTTCAATAAAACAGATTTACCTTCTCCTGATCTTCCTATGATCGCCAAAAATTCACCAGAATTTATTTGGAGGTTGACTCCATCGATAATTTTTTTTGCGCCGAAAGATTTTTTCAAATCTATGAGTTCTATCATTTTATTAACTTTTTAAAACATTAAAGCTGTTAAAATATAATCAGCGATGAATATTGAAAGACAGGCATAAACAACGCTTTGGGTTGTAGAGAGACCGACGCCTTTAGCGCCACCTTCTGTTGTGTATCCTTTGTAAGTTGCTATCCAAGATAAAATAAATCCAAAACATGCAGCTTTTATAAGTCCACTTGTTATATCAAACATTTCTGTATGTTGTTTTATCATGCGCATGTACATTTCAGAGTTTACATTAAGTAAATAAATCGAAACTATATATCCGGCAAGAATTCCAAACAAAGAGCAAAACATTGATAAAAAAGGCATTATAAAAGTTGTTGCAACTATTCTTGGGATCATTAAATATTGACTTACATTGATACATAGAGTTTGTAGCGCATCAATTTGTTCTGTGATTTTCATAGTTCCTATTTCTGCAGTCATAGCTGAACCTGCTCTGCCGGCTACCATTATTGATGATAAAACGGGACCAAATTCTCTAACCATTGATATGAAAACGATTGGTGAAATAAATTGTTCTCCGTTGAATCTGTGTAATGCGCTATAGGTATGATAAGCTAAAATACCTCCAACGCAGGCGCCAGTAAGCGCGACTACGCTCAGAGAATTTACTCCAATGTGATTGATTTGATATACAACTTTATTAATTTTTAATTTAGTTGTAAAAAATGAAATAAGAGTTTCATACAAAAAAATTCCTGCCAGCCCCATATTGTGACAGTATTCGATTGCAATTTCGCCAATGGAATCAACAAATTTTAATAGCATATTTAGCAACCTACGACCAAAGTGAAATTAAAAAAACTGGTTTAAGGTTAAACAAATTGTTTTTCAAAAGAAAGCTTTTTAAGATTTTTTTGTTTCAGTTGTTTCTGCTGGAATATCTGTGGGGTTTTGCTGCATTTGCTTAGGCATTTCTTTTGTTTCTGGAATTGCAGGGATTGTTTTTTGCATTGGTATTGAATAGTCACTGATGATAGATTTTTCTCTAGTGTGTGTTTTTAGCAATGCTAAACCCAAAGCCCCTAAAATAAAAATAGAACCTAATGTCCATGTTATTTTTTCAAAGAAATCTTGACCGCCAGATCCTCCAAACAACATTTGATTTCCGCCAAGACTACCAAGCCCCAAGTCACCTTTTCCTTTTTGTATGAAGATAAAAATTGCTAGAAAAAAGCAAACGATAATAAATAAAATCATTAAAAATGTCATCATAATTAATATTCCTTTTTATTTTATATTTTAATAATCAATTCCTATAAGATAACTCATTTTATTTTTTTAGTTTAGATATAATTTTTACAAAGGATTCAAACTCTAGACTTTTGTTCCCTATCAAAAATCCATCAATGAAGTTTATTTTTTTGATCATGTCGATTGAATCTTCGCTGACGCTTCCTCCGTAAAGTAATTTTACTTGGCTCATTGAGGCGTTTTTTTTACAGATATTAGCAAGCCATGCAAATACCACTTCAAGGTGTTTTTTGTCGGGAATATCTCCGGTACCTATTGACCAAGTTGGTTCATAAGATATGCAGGGAGTTAATGTTTTTTTTACGAAATTGGAGTTAAATAATTCGAGGACATGCTTTAGTTGTTCCTCTAATATTTTGAATGTTTGTTTTGTTTCAAACTGTTCTTTTGTCTCTCCAATGCACAATATTGGATTTATATCAAAATTTATCAAATGGAAAAATTTTTGTACGATTTCTTCGTCTTTTTCATTATTATATTTTCTTCTTTCGTTGTGTCCGATTATGCAAAAATCACATGAGATTTCATGCAAACATTCGGCAGATATTTGACCGGTATAACTGCCTTTAAGATGAGACGAACAGTCTTGGGATCCTATTTTTATACTTGTATCTTTGAATATTTTAATAAGGGGATATAATCCTAAAAAAGATGGACATAAAATTATAGAAACAGGCTCAGTTTCGGATATTTTTATTAAACTTTCTAAGTTGCTTGTGCAAAATGTTAAAGCATCATTGATGCATTTATTCATTTTCCAGTTAGATACGACAATGTATTTTTTATCCATTAGATTCACTTTGTAAATATTTTCTAACCATACAGCCTTGTTTTTTAATTTTTTCCATATTAACATTTTTGGTTTGTTAGTCCAATTTTAAATTTGGGATGCAATTTGTTTTAAATTTATGGTTAATTTTTTATTTCAAAAATATTTTTTCTTATGTAAATTAATGCATGCGTTTATTTTCTGAATAAAGTCTAAGAATATTAATAAAAAACAGAAGATAAAAAAGATAAGTTCTTTAAAAAGTTTTTAAGTTATAGGTTTGTTGTAATGGTAAAATTTAGTCTTAAAAAATTAGCATCTTTATTAGCTTTAATAAGTGTAAGCATTTTTTTAAAGCCAACACACAATGCAAATAGATATTTTCCTTTTCTAGAGAAAACTCCTACTTATCCAAAATACAAACGGCTTGCTTCTTTTGAAGCATCTGCATTTGTGTCATCATCTACTCGAGCATGGGGTTGGGGTGACGATAAGGTGATAGGAATTTATGATCTTACAAATAGATATGACTTGAAAAATGTTATAAATAGTTTGAAAGATTATACCGAAAAAATAGAAATGGGGACCTTTAAAAACCCATTTCTAGATGACTTTGTAGGTTCTGATAAATTTGTAGATAAATCTATTAAATATGATATAGCAGGTAAAGCTCGAGCTGAGGGTGGAATTTTTAATTTTGAGCAATATTTGCCTTGGAAAGGTTTATCTCTTGGAATTTGGTTTCCGATTATGAGAGTTTCATCTCACCAAAATTTTATTTTAAATGAAAACGATTCTGCTCTTGGTTTTCCTTTGCAAGATGGTGAAAAAATAGAGGTTGATAGAGTTAGAAGAAATGTTCATGCACAAATGGGATTTACAGGGCCAGATTATGTAGAAACTGGTGTTGGTGATTTAGATTTATATTTTAGATTGGGCGGTTCTTGGCCATATACTCATTTTATGCATAGTATAAATTTTAGTTTAAAAAGTGGTCTTATTATTCCAACTTCAAATACGAGAGAGGCTAATCAACCAGCGTCCATTCCTTTTATGGGAGATGGGCATGGCGGTGTTTATGTAGATGTTATGCCGGAGCTTGAATTTAGAGAAAATTGGAAATTTGGATTAATGCTTGGATTTTTACATCAGTTTGATAAACAAAAAGATACAAGAATGCCAAGTGGTGATGAACCAATGATTTTCAGCGCATTAAGAGGAAAGATGCGAGTTGAACCTGGTCTGCTTTTTAAATTTTCTCCTTATTTGGATATTTCAAATTTAGCAGATGGCTTAAATTTGCAACTTAGATGGACATATTTAAGGCATGAGCATGATGATTTATATGATGTTCGTCCGGAGTGGGAGAAGGCAAAGTTAGCATCAAATTTATTTCCTCAAGAAAGCTTTACAGAATGGAGAGCGAATTATTTGACATTCCAAGTGGCATATGATTCTTATGAAGCAATGAAGAAATGGCCTCTGAATCCGAAGTTCTTTGCAGTATTTGATTTTCCTTTCAATTGGATTGGTGGGAAGTACGTTCCCAAAAGTACTCAATTTACAATCGGGGCGGAGTTTAACTTTTAATTTACGGAATGTGTGATTTTTTAGTTGTGCGATGGAGTTTTTATGAAATTTTTTCCAGCAAAATTGTTTAGTTTTTTTTCAAATGATCTTGCGATAGATCTTGGGACGGCTAATACAGTTATTTATGTCAAAAATAAAGGTGTCGTTTTGAATCAGCCATCTGTGGTTGCTGTTAAAAATGGTACTAATGAAGTTTTGGCTGCCGGTTTTAAAGCAAAAGATATGCTTGGCAAAACACCAGAAAGTATTGTTGCATGTCGCCCTATGCGTGATGGTGTAATTGCAAATTTCGAGCTTACAGAAAGTATGCTTCGATATTTTATTAGAGAAGTTCACAATAATAGATCCAAGCTAGTTCGTCCTAGAATGATTATTGGAGTTCCATCAGGAATTACTCAAGTTGAACGCAGAGCGGTAGAAGATTCTGCAAGACAAGCTGGAGCAAGAGAAGTTTATACAATAATGGAGCCGATGGCTGCTGCAATAGGCGCCGGTTTGCCTGTTGAAGAACCTGCTGGAAATATGATTGTTGATATTGGTGGTGGAACTACAGAAGTTGCTATCATTTCGCTAAAAGATGTTGTTTACTGCAAGTCGGTTAGAGTTGGTGGCGATGAGATGGATCAAGCTATTGTTCAGTACATTAAGCGAAAATATAATTTGCTTATTGGTGAAAGAACCGCAGAACAAATTAAAATAAAAATAGGGAATGCTATTTTGGGAACAGAAACTAAATCGACAGAAGTTAAAGGACGAGATCTTGTTTCTGGTATTCCAAAAACAATTACTTTAACAGAGTCAGAGGTTTTTGAATCTTTATCAGAACCTATTTCCGTAATTATCGATGCTATAAGATCTGCTCTTGAAAATGCTCCTCCTGAACTATCTTCAGATTTAGTTGATAGAGGTATTATGATGTCTGGTGGGGGATCACAGCTTAAGAATCTGGATTTATTAGTTTCGAGAGTTACTGGTTTACCTGTCAAAATAGCAGAAAATGCTCTTTTAAGTGTGGTTTTAGGAGCTGGAAAAGTTTTGGATGAACTTGACACGTTCCGCGACGCGCTTATGAAATAACTTATTAGGGCAGCGCTCTAAATTTTAGAGCGCTGCCCTAATTTTTTTTTGTGGGGTATTTTTAGGATTTTTTATTCTGGGGGTTAAAAAAATGATTAAAAGTTTTTGTTCAAAATATTTTCAAAAAAATTTAGCACATGCATTTTCAAAAATATCTCTTAATCAAATTGCTTTGACGATTGCTTTATCTTGGATATATGCAATTTCTTCACAATTTATTATTCCGATCGGAATGGTTCCATTCACGCTTCAAGTATTTACGTGCGCTTTATTGCCTTTAGTTTTTGGATATTATGCTTTTTCAGCATATATTTTGTATCTTTTGCAAGGTGTTTTGGGTTTACCCTTTTTTTACCATGCAAATAGTGGCTTATTACATTTATTAGGTCCAACTGGTGGATTTTTAATTGGTTGGTTTTTTTCAATTTTTTTTATAGTGGTTAATAAAAATTGGGGTCAAAAATCTTTTATTTTAGCGTTTTTCAAGCTTTTTTTAGCTCAGATTTTGCTATTTTCTTTTGGTTTGTTACATTTATCGATGTATGTGAAGGGAAATAACCTTTTAAATATAGGGTTATATCCTTTTTTGGTGGGTGATTTTATAAAAATAATTGTAGCTGCTTTCATCGGTAGCAGAATTAATCGTTTAAAAAATTAAAAAATAAGAGTCTCTTGTGTTCAAGCGTAAATTATTAATTTTTAGTATTATCTTTCTGTTTATTTTTTCAGGTGCTGCTTTCTACATTTTAGAAGAAGAATGGGTAGATTTTTCTGTTCTTTCGCAACTTAAAAGCCATAACTCTTCTATGATTCTTGATGACGAAGGCAAGGTTCTTGCTTACTTTGAAAACGAGCGTCGAGAGTATGTTCCTTTTAACAAACTTCCTAAAATTTTGGTAAATGCATTTATCGCAGCAGAAGATCATAGTTTTTTTGATCATAATGGAATTTCTTTCAGAGGAATTTTACGCTCTGTTTGGGTTAATCTTAAAAGTGGTAGAAGATTGCAAGGTGCAAGTACAATCACACAGCAAGTAGCAAGATTATTATTTTTGAATAGCGAAAAAACTTTTTTGCGAAAATTTAGAGAAATTTTCCTTTCCGTTCAGCTTGAAAAACAACTTACAAAACAACAAATTTTTGAACTTTATGCAAACAACATTTATTTCGGTCGTGGAATCTATGGCGTTGAAGCTGCATGTAAAAGATTTTGGAATAAATCTGTAAATCAAATTGATATTGCACAGGCGGCGACGCTTGCTTCGGTTGCAAAATCTGCCCAATTTTATTCTCCATTAAATGACCTTGAAAAATCTAAAAAAAGAAGAAATTTGATTCTGCAAAGTATGAATTCGCTTGGAATGATTTCTCAAAAAGAGTTTGAATCTTCATGCAATGAACCTCTTGCTATTCATGGTTCTATGATTGGAGGACCAATGCGTCTTTATGTTCAGGAATGGGTAAGGATCTGGGCTGAGAATAAATGGGGAAAAGATTTTCTTGAAAATAAGGGAATAAAAATTTATACAACGCTTAATCGTCAAACTCAAGAAGCGGCAGAAAAATCTTTTGCAGAAATAATTCAGCAATGGCGAGGCTCTCTTGGTAATAATTTAAATGGTGGATTAGTTGCTGTAGAACCAAGCAGTGGCAGAATAAAAGCTTTTGTTGGGGGTTTGAGTTTTAGTGAATCACAGTATAACAGAGCATTTCAGGCTACTCGTCAAATGGGGTCATCATTTAAACCTTTAATTTATGCAGCGGCATTGCAAAGAGGTTTATCTATGAAAACTGTTTTTGTTGATGAACCAATTTCGATTGAAATGCCAAATGGTGATAATTATGAACCACGCAATTGGACACATAGGTTTGATGGTGCGATGACTCTCTTGAAAGCTCTTACAATATCAGACAATATTGTGGCGGTTAAAACTCTTTTAGAAGTTGGTTATAATCCTGTGATAGAGCTTGCAAAATCGTGCGGTCTAAATAAACAGCTTTTGCCATACCCTTCTCTTGCGCTAGGTATTTGTGAATCTACAGTTTTAGAAAATGTTGCAGCATTTAATATTTTTGCAAACAATGGGGTTTATGTTGAGCCATATTTTATAGAATCCGTGAAGGATGCAAGGGGTAAAGTTTTATGGCAATCATCAGATGCTCCTAAACATCGAGTATTGGATTCAAAAATTAATTCCAAAATGATGCATGCACTTTCCTGGAGAATGAGACGAGCAAAAACTCTTTATGGCAATTGGATAGATGCCGAATCGATTGGTAAAACTGGTTCTACAAATGATTCTACGACTAACTGGTTTGTTGGAGCTACTCCAGAGTTAACTACAGCTATTTATGTTGGAAGAGATGACGCAGTAGGTATGGGAAAAGATGTGTTTGGTAGTCAAACGTCATTTCCAATATGGTTGAATTTTTATAGACGTTTACAGTTTAAAGAGAAAAGTTTTTATGTTGATCCAGATCTGCATGAAGTTGCGATAAATTGGACAACGGGTCAAAACGCTAGTGATATGCAAGATCCTGATACAGCAACAATCTTAGAGTAAAAAAAGAGGCCGGTATAAAACCGGCCTCTTTTTTATCAAATTTATTTTATAATTTTAGTGTTATTTATTTTTAAGAGCAAGTTGTCCGCAAGCTCCGGAGACATCTTTGCCTTTGCTGCGGCGGACTGTTGTGACAAATCCTTTTGACCATAAATATTTTATAAACTTGTCTATTTGTTCTTCTGTCGACGGTTCATGATTGAAGCTCTTTGTAGGATTGAGCGGTATTAAATTGATTTTTACTTGTATTCCACTTAGTAAATAACCTAATTTTTGTGCATCAAGGAAGGTATCATTTACGTCTTTTATCATGATATATTCGATTGTTATAAAATCTCTTTTGCTTAATTCTATTCTTCTAAGAGTTGCTACCAATTCGCCAAGTGGATATTTTTGGTTGATTGGCATGAACTGTGAGCGTTTAGTATCATCGATAAAATGTAGAGATACTGCGACTCTTACTCTGAATTTTTCTATTAATTTTGCAATTTTGTCTGTTATTCCAGCGGTCGAAACTGTTATCTTTGTGTGAGGAAATTGGAAACCCCATTGGCTAATTAAAATCTCTATACTTTTTTCAACATTTATAAAGTTTAATAAAGGCTCTCCCATTCCCATGTAAACGATATTTGTAATCTTTTTTGCAAGATTTTTTTCTTTTATAAAATTTTGAATCGTTAAGATTTGGCCTAATATTTCACCAGCATCTAAATTTCTCACAAATCTCAAATCTGATCCGGTCGCACAAAATGCGCATTTTAAAGGACATCCTATCATGCAAGATACGCAAACTGTTGCACGGTCTTCTTGTAGCATAAGAACGGACTCTATAAACTGTTCGTCATGCGTTTTGAAAAGAAATTTGTAAGAATTGTCTATTTGAGATTCACTAATTTTGTGTATTTGCGGCATTTCTATTGTAAAAGTTTCTTTAATTTTTTCTTTTAGCGATTTTGAGACGTTTGACATCAAATCAACATCTAAAACATTTTTTTGATAAAGCCATTCACAAAGTTGTTTTGCTCTAAATGATGGTTCATTTAATTCGACAAATAATTTTTCAAATTCTGATAAAGTTAATCCAAATATATTTTTTTTCATAAAAACCTCTATTTTTCCATTATAAATCAAATAAAAAATAAACAAAGTGGATAGACTTTAAAACAAATTCTAAGTGAAAAACTATTCCAATTGTGTCTTATTAGTGCCGCTTTTGTAAATAGAATTTTATTGACAAAAGCTAGATTCTATTTAAATATGTGTTGTCGTTTACCTATCTAAGAATTTTCTGATCTCTTTAGATAAGCCTTTATTCTAGTAAAAAAAATAAATAATGCAAGGAGATTAAATGTTAAAAAACAGTACTAAAAAAGCGATCTGTTTTGGTCTATTTGGTGTTTCTTTACTCGCTGCAAGCGAGCCTGTAAAAAAAATTAAAAAAACCAATACTACAACGATTGAAAAAGAACGCGCAGAAGATACTTCTGGCGCAGGGTTGATCGAAAAAGGAAATTTATCTATCAAAAACGGAGATATAGAGCTTTCTTTTGGTGGTCGAACAAAAATAGAAACTTATCAAACAAAAAATGTTGTTTTATTAAATAAACATGTTCCAGATAGATTCAATTACTTTAAACAAACAGTAGATATGTCAGGCGACCTTACTTTTGGAAAAGAAAAGTACGGATATAAAGCTGTAGAAGTATTTACCAATCTTCGAGCAAAAGCTGTTTGGGGAGATAGTGGAAAAGCATTCTCTACTGTTGAAGAACCTATAAAAATTGACGGTTTAGATACAGTTGTTGGAGAGCACAGTCATAGAGCTTTAGTTCCTTTTATAGGACTTCGAGAGGGATGGTTACAATTTAGCCTTAATCCTCTTATGAAAAGCGAAGATGAAAGATTGCAATATCTTAAATTGGGTTTATTCCCATTTTCACTTGGTAGAGGGATTGCCTTGGGTGATATTTATGGTCCAGGAGGCAAGGAGTTTTTGGGAATTTCTTCTGGGTATAACACGGATCAATTCGCACCGGGTATTAATCTTTATGGCGATATCGTAAGAAACCGTTTGAGTTACGATTTGTACTATGCAAGGCTTGAGGAAAATTCAGACACTCTTTCAAAAACTTTTAACCATATCAAATCAAACGTTATAGGTAGAAAAGCTACTCCTTATAGAGGTTATGGAAAAGATAATGAGTTATTTGCAGCAAGATTCAAATGGAAAGCGGTTGATACTGGAAGCTTTGGAGTTTTAAATTTAGAACCATATTGGATGTACAACGAAGGTTCAGACAGATGGATAGAAACTGACGGTGATGGCAAAAGCGAATTAGGAGCAACGGGTCTTGGTTTTGAATATGCAAAAGGCGATTTTGAATTTGGAATGGAAGGCGCATTCAACTTTGGTCGCGAAACTGTTTATGCTATCGATAGGAATATTTTAGAACTTTCTACCAACTCTGATGGTGTAGTTGTTCGAAGATATAGCAAAGTTTTAACATCACAAGGTGGAAGTGCTGCTGTTGCAACAAGTGCTGTTCAATCTTCTGTGTCGATTAATACCGACTATGTTGATAGTGCATTTAATATGGCAAGCTCGGATGATTTGAGAGCTTTGAATAATTATCAATTTGCTCCGGGTCTTTGGAACGCAACAGACCGATATCGTCCTTCTTACAAAAATAAATATGTAGGCTGGATGTTTGTAGCAGATGCTGCTTATACATTTAAAAAACAAGATTTGAAAGCGGCGCTTGCTTATGGTTTTGCATCTGGTGATAAAAACCCTCATTTGCCTAAAAACTCTACAACAGAAAGAGACAAAAAATATAAAGGTTTTATAGGTATTCAAGAAGGTTATTCTGGATCTAGAGTGCCGAGCGTATTTGTTTTGGATTCTAGAAAGCTTAAGCGTCCTATGTCAATTCAGCCAAATGATAGAGAGGCTGGAGATGACGGCTCGTTTACAGATATGCAATATTTTGGTACAGGTTTGACATGGTTTCCGCTTGAACATGATATTAAAAAATGCATGATTCAAACTAACGTTTTAGGTTATTTTAAGAATTTCAAATCACACAAATATAATGCCACAACTGACGGTTATGATCCAAATCATTTTGCAAGCAGATTCCTTGGTGTTGAGTTGAACTTTAGAGTTAAGTATTTAATGCTTAAAAATTTAAACTTCTTCACCGATTTTGCAATTTTCTTGCCTGGAACATATTACAAAGATATGAAGGGTTTACCACTTCGAGGCGATGTATTTGCAAAACTTGATTTGAAAGATAAATCAGGAATAAATTCCGCAAACTATCGTTTGAGCAATAATACTGCTTATTTATTGAACGCAGGTATTGATTATAAATTTTAAAAAACATAGAAAAATAAAAAAGGGCGGAAATTTTTCCGCCCTTTTTTATTAGTTTATTTATTATAATAAGTTTAATAGCTCGGGATGTCTTGCCGTTATAATGTTTCGGCATTTATCAGCTTCTTCAAAAAATCTCTTTATCGCATATTCAAGTGATGCTCCTTCTGGGATTTGGCTTTCGTCCATCATAATATTTAAAGAGTTTTGGAGGGCTTTAATATATAAAATTGATTGCATTTCTTCTGGTGAAACACCATATAATACAGATTGTTCTATGCTTTTATCGCGAGCTTCTCTTTGAAGTCTTTCAAGAATGCCATTTACTTGTCTTTCGAGTTCAATGCGAGTTCTATCTTCCGCTTCTCTCAAGGCATCTGCGGCAACAAAAGGTCGTCCTGCTTGTGGCATAATTCGGAGAATTTCAGATGCTTCTACATGTCTTCTACATGTTGGACAAGTATGATGTCCTATTACCCATGGGTGTATACAATTAAAGTGAAAAAAGTGTGCACAAGGTAAAAATCCTAGCTCTTGTAATTCTGTTGCATTATCAGCGATCATAGCCACAGAACAAATTGGACATTCACGAACTTGTTCTCCTTTTACGTCGTCTTTTGTAACTCTAAGACGGTCCTGCAAGCGAGAAGGCATGGTGCCTGCTGTGACAACTCTTCTTGCCGCTATAACAGATTGCATAGCCATGGCTGAATCTGAAATACTTTGCATTTCGCGTGGCAATATAGATCTAGTTGGGTCTGATGGAGCTGCTTCTTCAAGCCTTTCCGGTCTTGGAGAGCTTGATGAAGAAGAGGCTGCTGCTTCTCGGCGCAAGCGCGCGCGTGGTGCCGGTGCTGGCATTTCTCGTGTATCAGAAGTATTTGGTAAGGTGGCATATTGTGTTGCGCTTGGGAACTCTATCAAATCACTAAAAGATTTGATGGCTGCTTCATCTCTGGGCTCTGTTGCTGACCCTTCTTCTCTTCTATAAAAAGAGCTTGATGAAGAAGAGGCTGCTGGCTCATGTTGTGGGGCGAATGCGCTCGATTCTGCGGTAGAATCTGGTTCGGATGGCATAACTGTTTCTGGTTGCTCAAAAAATAATACCTCGTGGATGTTTCGTGTAGCTTGTGAAGCTTGTTCTTTCATGTGAGTTATTTCATTTACTTGAGCTGGTGATAAAAAATTTGCTTCTAGGAGATTATTTATATCTGCTACTATAGAACCTAAATGGTTACTAATTATTTCAAATGCTCGAATATTACTTGTTCCTCTTATATTAAATAAACCTGATGCTATAATCTCCCAGTCAAGAACTGGGCCATCAAAAGAAAGATTGCAATTAATTAGGTTTAAGCCTGCAGCAATTCTGGCAAAATTACCCGTCAATTTTCTCCGGCTGATATCTAATAGATCGTTCTTTAAAAATCTTAAACCGTTATTTAGGCGATATATTGAATTCAAGTCTCCCCGTTCTGGTTCTCTTGAGAATCCGCATTCATCTTGGAGTGGTCCTCCCAAAATCATTGGTGCTTGCAATGAAAGTAAGGCGCAAGCCAAAAATATCCATTTTAATGTGTTTTTCATAAATATTTCCTTAATTAAAATTAAAATTCAAGATTAGCTTTAAGTTTTTCCAGGAGTATTATTAATAGTCTATATTAAAAAATTCAATTTGCAATACACTCCCGGGTCGCGTTAAAATTTAACGTTTTTTAATAAATATCCTTAAATAATAATAGTATTTTGTAAGAAAATACATTTTTTCATACAATTTATAAAATCCAAGAGATTTTGACTAAATTTTATTATTTTTCCCCAAAATATTGATATTTACAATCACCTTATTTCAAAAGACTTTAAAATTTTTTTATGTTATAAATTTTTATTGTTGGCGAAATTGAAAATTCAATTTTTGAGGAGTTAAAAAAATGCAATTTAAGCGTACATCTTATTGTGGAGAAGTTTGCGAAAAACTTCTTGGTAAAGAGGTTAATTTAGTAGGTTGGGTGAATACAAAAAGAGATCATGGTGGACTTGTTTTTGTCGACTTGCGAGATCGAACAGGTTTAGTTCAGTTGGTTTTTAATCCTCAAACACTCCCAAATAATATTTTTGATTTGGCACAAAGTTTAAAACATGAATATGTGATTTCTATAAAAGGCAAAGTAATAAACAGAGCTCCAAATTTGATTAACGAAAAGTTGAAAACTGGAAAATTAGAAGTCCAAGTTGATGAGTTATCTGTTTTGAGCTTGTCCAAACCCCTCCCATTTCAATTTGATAACATAGAAAAAGTTGATGAAGAGCTTCGCTTGAAATATCGATATTTAGATCTTAGATATCAAAAGCATCATGATATTATCAAACTTCGACATGATGCGATTTTCGCAATTCGTCAGTATATGAACGATCAAGGTTTTTACGAAATCGAAACTCCAATTTTATCCAAAAGTACATCAGAGGGCGCGCGCGACTTTTTGGTTCCTTCCCGTCTGATGCCAGGTACTTTTTATGCCCTACCCCAATCGCCTCAAGTTTATAAACAGATTCTTATGGCTAGCGGAATGGATAAATATTTCCAGATTGCTAGATGTTTTCGCGATGAAGATTTGAGAGCAAATCGTCAGCCAGAGTTTACTCAGCTTGATCTTGAGATGTCTTTTGTAGAAGAAAATGATGTTAAGGCTGTAGCTGAAGGAATAATTGCATCAATTTGGGAAAAAGTAAGAGGAATAAAAATACAACTTCCACTTGCGTCTATGACATTCGATGAAGCATTTGCAGGTTATGGCAATGATAAGCCGGATTTGAGATTTGGTATAAAAATCAATGATGTCACAGATGTTTTTGCAAACACTGATGTGAAGTTTTTAAAATCGGTTGTTGAAGGCGGAGGCAAAATTGGTGCGCTTGTTGTGAATGATAAAAAGTTTAGCCGCTCAGAGCTTGACCGATGGGTTGATTTTGCAACCTCTCAGCTAAAAGTTGCCGGCCTTGTATACATTCGCTTCAATGAAAATGGTGAGCCAGAATCTGCAATTTCTAAATTTTTGCCAAAAGATTTTTTAACTCAATTTAAAAATATTGTTTCTGAAGTTACAAAAGATTCCACAATTTTTATCATCGCAGGAAAATACAAAGATGCTTGGACTGCTCTTGGTAAATTACGACTTGAGTTTGGCAAAGCTTTTGATCTGATGGACGGGGAAAAATTTGCATTCACTTGGGTTGAACGGTTTCCAATGTTCGAGTGGAATGAAGAAGATAAGCGCTGGAAAACTGTTAACCACCCTTTTACTCAACCGCAAAAAGGTTGGGAAAATATGGAGCTTGAAGATATTAGATCTCGTTCTTATGATCTTGTATGTAATGGTGAAGAAATTGGTGGCGGAACAATTCGAATTTATGATAGCGAAGAACAGGCTAAAGTATTCAAAGTTATTGGAATGACACCAGAGGTTGCACAAAAAAGTTTTGGATTTTTGCTTGAAGCCCAGAACTTAGGTTTTCCTCCTCATGGTGGTTTAGGTTTTGGCATGGATCGAATAATTATGATACTTGCAAATACCAATTCAATTCGCGATGTTATTGCATTTCCAAAAACACAGACGGGAACATGTCTTTTGATGCAAACTCCATCAACTGTTGATGAAAAGCAATTAAAAGAGTTACATATCAAAAGTACTTTGAAACCAAAAGAATAAAAAGGAGTTTGATATGGATAAAATATACGCTCCATGGCGTGATTCTTATGTTGCGCAAGTAACTGGCGACAAAAATAAATTTACAGATGACAAATGTGTTTTTTGTGAAATTTTTAAGCAAAAAAATGATGAACAAAATTTTGTACTGCGCAGAACTGCTGATACTGTAACTGTGTTAAATCTTTATCCTTACAATGCGGGACATTTGATGGTTTTGCCGCTTGATCATAAAGCTCAGCTTTCAGATTTACCCCTTGATGTTCGATCTTTGATTATGGAAGAGACAAATTTAGCTGTTGAAATTATTAAAGTAGTTTTTAAACCAGAAGCTTTTAATATCGGTATAAATATGGGCAAAGTTAGTGGCGGTGGAATACCAACTCATATGCATGTTCACATAGTTCCAAGATGGAACGGCGATGCTAATTTTATAGCAGTAATTTTTGATACAAAACCGATTTCTTTTGATTTAAAAGATATTTATAAAAAATTAAAAGAAGAGTTTGATAAATATTAATTTAATACGAATTTAATAATTAAATTTAATAAAAAAATGAAAAATAATGTATCTGAAGATTATAAGATTATTTTAATAAGTATAATTCAAAAATATTTGCCATATTGCACCATATATCTATTTGGATCGCGCGCTAGGGGTACTAATCAATCTGGAGCAGATATAGATTTAGCCTTAGATAATAAGCAAAAAATTCCATTTGATACAATTTTATCAATTTATAATGATATTGATGAAACAACTATCCCCTTGTTTGTAGATATTGTGGATATAAATAGTGCTTCGCTTGATTTAAAAATGGAGATAGAAAAAGAGGGTATAAAATGGACGAATTAAAAATAAAATATAAAAATTTAGAAAGCGCTTTAAAATCATTGGGTAAAGCTTTTAATAATTTAGAGAAACTTGAATCGAAAAAAGATTCGCCCTCTTTGTTTTTGGAGTACAACGAATTATATAAATCTTTGCGCGATTCTTTGATTCAACGATTTGAATTTTCAGTGGATCTTTTTTGGAAATATTTAAAAAAATATTTAGAAAAAAGAGGAGTTCCAACTTTAGAAGTTAGTTCTCCTAAGCCGACTTTAAAAAGCGCATGTAAAGCAACTTTATTGACCGAGCAAGATACAGATGTTGCATTAAAAATGATTGATAGTAGAAATTTAACTTCTCATATGTACAAAGAAGAATTTGCAGAAATGTTGCTTCATCAAATTCCTAGTTATTATCAAATAATGAAAAAATATTCAGAAAAGTTATATCCAGATAAGTAAAAAATATAGTGTAAAAAAATAAGGGATCATAAAGATCCCTTTTATTATTTCTTAAAAACTAATTTTTTAATTTTCAAAACAGTTTCATCGATATAATCAGTTACTTTTGTAAGACCTATCATACGAAGTCCGAAATAAATGCAGATTAAACCAAGTCCAAGAATGATCGAATTTATTATAATTTCGCGTGAATTGATTATTAAAAATAGACCCAAAAGTAAGATCCCAATGCCGAGCAATAAGCTTTGATTTTTTCTCATCCAGATCAAAGATTTTGTATAAATTTCTTTTATATCCACCGTTTCTCCTTTTTTATTTTGAATATGTTTTTGCAATGGGTTATATGTCAAATAGAATATTACCAAAGAAAAACATTAAGAAACAAGAATAAAACTAAAAGATTAAAATATTTGTTTTTATGAAAGAAAATTTATTTTGAAAGCTTGTGGTTGGCTTTCACTTTTTGAAGATGTTTTTGAAGTTTACAAATTTATAAGAATGAAAAGATGTAAAGTTGTTTGAGTTGTTTATTGAGATTCCGATCAATATCAAAATGATACCAAGAATAAGTGCGATAAGTTTTAAAACTAAATCAGCAGCGAAGAAAAATATTACGAAAATTCCGGCTAAAATAAGTAAGAAACTTTTGATTTGATTGTTCATTTTTTAGATTTTATTTGGATTGTTTTTATTTTGGTACCCCCAAGGGGATTCGAACCCCTGTTACAGGAATGAAAGTCCTGTGTCCTAACCAACTAGACGATGGGGGCATTTATTTTAATTTTGGTGAGCCGCACAGGGATCGAACCTGTGACCCACAGCTTAAAAGGCTGTTGCTCTACCGACTGAGCTAGCGGCTCATGCCCGTTATTTGTGTATTTCAAAAATGTCACATGTAGACAACTCTACTGAAGATAGTTTTTCATGTCAAGAAAAAGCTTAATAAAAATGCGAGAATTATTATTTTAAATTCTAATTTGATGAGATAAAAAAAGGCTTGCGAAATTTCGCAAGCCTTTAAATTTTGATTAAAGTTGTTTTTAATGAATATCAAGCGATATAACAATTGCAGAACAGTTGTCGGTAGAATGTTTTTCGCGGCTCAATGCTTTATCAACTAAATCTTTTGCAATATTTTTACTTCCAGCTTGCGATTGTGCTAAGACAAATTGCGCAACTTCTTCATTTCTAAAGACGTCCCAAATTCCATCACAAGCTAAAACTATAAATTTGTCAGTTGGTTGTAATTGTACAGCAGTTACATTAGGGATAGGAGAAACTAAATATTTATTAATATCAATTGTACCATCACCTTGCACAGGTTTAAAAAAATAGTCTCCAAACGCCCTAGAAACCGCTAGATTACCATTAACTCTATTAGAAAACACGCATCCACCAGCTCCTTCAATTCTAGCTTGTTCTTCTGGATTATTGGGTTTATGATCTTTTGTGCTAAAATGGACTCCACCGTTTTCTGTTATTAAAATAGTTCTGCTATCTCCAAGATTTGCAAAATACGCAATTCTAGTTCTTTTATCAATAAAAACAGTAGTCGCACATGAACCTACATAACCAGCACCGTCTTCTATATGAGCATCAACTTGATGAATCATTTTATCTACTTCTAAAAATGCTGCTGAAATGTTTTCTTTGAATGTGCCAACTCTTATATTTTGAAGAATCTTCTCTTTTAAATTTTGTTTTAAATACTTAGCAACTTCGTCTCCGCCATGCCCATCATAAACAGCTGCAAAAATATACGTTTTTTCAGGGGAACAATCGGTATCAACCTCATCTTCCATGGTAAGCCTTATACCTCGCTTTGCAAAAGAAATAACTTGCGAACAAAGTACAGTCCCATCACCTACGTTTGGACTAACACCTGAATCGGCTACTGGTCTACTATCTTCAGGGCTTACTATAGGAGATTTAGACCTACATAATGAAGGATTATGGGTTATTCGTAAAGGGTTAAGGGTTATTGGTTGATTTAATGATTTCGTTACAGATGTTTTAGTAGTTATTGGTAGCGGTAAAGTAGATTCACTTTCAGGTTCTCCACAAGATGCAAAAAACAAAACTGAGCCAACAACTGTGGCAAGTAAAAAAAGTTTAGCAATATTTAATTTTTTCATATTTTTCATAAAATTACTTTCGTTAAAATGTTGTTATGATTTTAACCATTTTAAATGTAATTTGTTTTATTGCAAAGGGTCAACTATTCACAGATGGTTTTTCAGTAAAAACGTGGTTTTTAGTTCAAAATCTAATAAAAACACAAATTTATAGTTAAATTTCAATAAAATGTTAACAAAAGTGCGAAAATTTCTATTTGGCAATCAAGACCCCTTGTTTAGGTTGAAAATAGCTGTTAAGATAAGGCTTTTAGGATTATGACTTTTGGGGGCTTTTTTTATGGATATGATAAAGATTCGTGGTGCAAGGCATCACAACTTGAAAAACATAGATTTAGAGATTCCCAGAAACAAGCTTGTTGTGATAACAGGTGTTTCTGGATCTGGTAAATCTTCTCTAGCTTTTGACACACTTTATGCCGAAGGTCAAAGACGTTATGTCGAAAGTTTATCAAGCTATGCACGCCAATTTTTGGGCGTTATGGACAAACCTGATGTGGATTCTATAGAAGGTTTAAGCCCTGCTATTTCCATTGAACAAAAATCTGCTTCTAAAAATCCTCGAAGTACTGTTGGTACAACTACAGAAATTTATGATTATTTAAGACTTTTGTACGCACGAATTGGCAAGCCTCATTGTCCAAACTGCGGAGATTTAGTCCAAGCACAAACTATTGATGCGATCCTAAATAATATTATGCAGTTTGAAGGCAAAGAGATTGAGATATTGTCTCCAATCGTTCGTCAGAAAAAAGGAAGTTTTCAAAAAGTTTTTGAAGAACTTGATAAATCTGGATTTTCAACCGTTTTAGTTAACGGAACACAATATTTTTGCTCTGATACAATTGAGCTAGATAAAAATAAAAAACATGACATTTCAGTGATTGTGGATCAATTAGTTGTCAAAGATCGTGTGCAGATTTCAGATTCGATCCAAACCGCTCTTGCTCTTGCAAAAGGATATTTGCAAATTCGAATAAATTCTGGAAATAAAAAAATTGAAAAATTATATACCAATCATCTTGCATGTTTAAAGTGTGAGATTTTCCTACCAAATTTTGAGCCTCGAGATTTTTCGTTCAACTCTCCTTTTGGTGCTTGTGAAAACTGTAGTGGACTCGGCGCAAAATATAGCTTTGATGAAGATTTGGTTGTGCCTGATAAAACATTAGCTATCGCTGATGGTGCTATCAAAGGTTTGCGTGCAGCTCTTGGCGAAAATTTTAGAATTGAGCGAATTACTTCGATCAGCAGAATATGTGGATTCAATATTTTCCAGCCATTTAAAGAGATTGATAAAATAGTTCAAAAAATTATTTTGTATGGGCTTGATACAAACTTAGAAAAAGAACTTTTAAAAAAGAAACGTTTGAGTGCGAAAGAACTTAATTATTTATCTGGATATGAAGGTGTTATACCTATGCTTTTGCGACTTTATAACCAATCGGAAAAAGATTATCGCAAAAGAGATTTTGAAAATTATATGCGAAGCAATTTTTGCGAAATATGCCAAGGTAAACGTCTGAAGAAGGAAGTGCTTTCTGTTTTGGTTGGTGGCAAAAATATTATCGAAATTACAAATTTAGATATTTACTCTTCGCTCAAATTTTTCGAAGATTTAAAGCTTAATAAAACAGATTCAACTATTGCAGAACTTATTTTGAAAGAAATAAAAACAAGATTAACATTTCTGCAAGATGTTGGACTTGGGTATTTGAGTTTATCAAGAACTATGGAAACTTTATCTGGTGGGGAAGCACAACGAATAAGGCTTGCGACGCAAATTGGTTCCAACTTGATGGGTGTTATGTATGTTTTGGATGAACCGTCAATTGGTCTACACCAGCGTGATAATGCCAAACTTATCAATACTCTCAAAAGATTACGTGATCTTGGAAACAGTGTCATAGTTGTCGAACATGATGAAGAAACAATTTTGGAAGCAGATTTTGTTGTAGATATTGGTCCGGGTGCGGGTGTGCATGGCGGAAATCTGATTGCATTTGGTACGCCAAAAGATGTGCAAGATAACAAAAATAGTTTGACTGGAAAATATTTGAGTGGCGCTATAAAAATCGAAGGCAGCGATAAAAAACGACAGCCCAAAGATTTTTTTGAAATAATTGGCGCCAAAGAAAATAACTTAAAAAATATTAATGTTAAAATTCCGACAGAAGTTTTGGTTTGTGTAACCGGTGTTTCTGGTTCTGGTAAATCAACGCTTGTTAACGAAATTTTAGCAAAAACATTGTCACAAGAGTTTTATGGATCTAAAGATTTACCAGGTAAATGTGATGCTATAAAACATAATTTTAAAAATCTAGTAAATATTGATCAAATGCCTATAGGGCGAACTCCGCGCAGCAACCCTGCGACTTATGTAAAATTGTTCGATGACATTCGTAAACTTTTTGCATCTACCAAAGAGTCGCAAATAAGAGGCTACAGAGAAGGAAGATTTTCTTTCAATGTAAAAGGTGGAAGATGCGAAAAATGCCAAGGTGATGGAACGATATGCATGGAGATGCACTTTTTGCCAGACGTTTATGTGAAGTGTGAAGAATGCCAAGGTAAACGTTATAATCGCGAAACATTAGAAATTTTATACAAAGGCAAAAATATTCACCAAGTTTTGACAATGAATGTTGAAGAAGCGGTGAAATTTTTTGATTCGATCCCAAGTATCAAGCGAAAACTTCAAACATTGTTTGATGTAGGCCTTGGATATATTGAACTAGGTCAAAGTGCGACAACGCTTTCAGGTGGAGAGGCACAGCGAGTAAAACTAAGTAAAGAATTATCCAAAATTTCGACCAAAGATACGCTTTACATTCTCGATGAGCCAACAACAGGGCTTCATTTTGATGATGTGAACAAATTGCTCGGAGTGCTTAATCGACTTGTGAATAAAGGCGCAACATGCCTTGTTATAGAACATAACTTAGACATTATTAAAAATGCAGATTATGTGATTGATTTGGGACCAGAAGGTGGTCGTGGTGGTGGCGAAATAGTTGCATGTGGAACTCCTGATGAAATTGCGAAAAACAAAAAAAGTTTTACAGGTCAATTTCTTAAAAAAATATTACAAATAAAATAAGTGGATTATGGAGGTCATTTAAATTATGAAAAATATATTAAAAAAAATATTTTTGTGTCTTTTACTTATAACAAGTTTTTTATCAGCGGGTGGTAAGTTTGATGAATTTTCATATGAACAGTTAGAAAGCATGAAGCAAACATTGCAGCATGTAAAAGCGTTACATGAAAAAGTTTTTAAAGGTTGCTATGTTGGTCTTGAACATTTTACAAATAAAGATGGAGAATTTGACGATACAGAATTTAAAGCTGATTTAAGTTTTGTTACAGAACAGATGCATTGTGATGCAGAATTGAAAAAGATATGCAAAATTTGGAACATTATGCTCCTGCCTTTATATAAATATTTAGAAGGTAAGCAAAAAATTCTTACAGATTATAGCGTTCGAGAAGATTGGTTTAGGCTTCAGCCTAATTTAGAAAAAACTCAGAGAGATTATGAGCTCTTTTTTAGAAAAAGGAAGCAAGAAAACCCTGATGCAGATGAAACTCTTTCAGATGCTTGTGAGGTAATTTATAAAGGTTTTTTGGGGGTGGATTCTCCAATTGATACTTACAAAGAACATTGCAAAAGAGCGGAAAAAGAATTTTCAGAAAATGAAGCAAAAATGCAGATGGAAGAATCCTTAGCTGGAATGTTATTAAAAGCGAGCTCAGATAAACATGGCGCGGTGGCTGCAGTATCTGCTAGAGCTCGATTGCAAAGGAAATTGGTCGAAAAAAATAGAACAGTCGTTACCGAAATGACCGCGGATGGAACTTTTAGTCTTTTTAAAAGAGCTTTTCTTTTGTTGCGGGAGTGGAGTTTAAAACAAATTGAGGAAGAAGATAACTCATATTTAGAATTTTATAAAATTTTCTCGATTAAAAAACTTTCGCGTGAGGAAAGTTTTTCTCCTATAGAAAAATTAATGCGACTTCGCAGCGAAATTATTTTAGAGCAGGTTGTAAGAAGAAAACAGGCAGAAAAAGTTAAAGATATAAAATTTGTTCCTACAGATCCAAAAGTGTTAGAAAAGGAAAAAAGAGAAGAGCTAGATTCAGCTTTTAGACTTGCAAAAATCAGTGGAATATTCTCTGCACAACAAGAAGCGAATGTAGAACAATCTAAATTTCTTAAAATTTTTGATCCAAAAATGATTGAAAGAGAACATAATCCAATATCTTTTACGGATAGATTTTGTGATTGTGAATACTCAATAACTTTGTTTGACTTAAGAAAATACTTCCCTCAAGAAAAAAGATTTTTACCAATTCCAATTTTATCAAGGACATCTAGCTCTACAGTTATGAACTCTTCTCAAATTGAAGAGTATAGAGCAGATCGTTCTGCTACTTTAGCGCAAATAGATATGTATGGATGTAGAGTTCCTTGTATTAGGATTGATGATCAAATGGTTGAGCGAGCGGATTTATTGCATGCATTTTCAGACCAAGTTGATATAAATATCGAAAATTATGGAGTTTGCGAAAAATCTTGGGAGCAAGTTCTAAATGAAATAAGTCGAGACGTTTTAAGAATTTCTATTTTGGGAATCATTACTCTTCCTTCGCATGAACAAGTTTTGGGAATATTTGAATATTTAATAGATCCAACTATTAATGTTTGTTTCCATAGATGTTTTAAACCAATCAGAAGTTTAAATTTTGAAAGTCCTGAAAGTATAATTTTGTTAAATGCAATAAAAGATTGTTTAACAGATTTAAGAAATGCTCAAAAAAAAATAGATGGTGGAGCTTCAAGTTCCTCAGGGATTTCACTTTATGATATTTATTCAGAAGCTATAAGAACGTTGAATCCTGTTATTGCGGCAAAAAGTCAAAATTAAAAATAGAGAAAAATATTTATGAATAAATTTGAGTTAGTTAGCAATTTTAAACCTGCAGGCGATCAGCCAAAAGCTATTGAAAAATTAGCTGATGGATATGAAAAATATCCACTTCAAGTTTTGCATGGTATCACCGGAAGTGGTAAAACATTTACGATTGCTAATGTCGTAGCTCAGATAAATAAACCAACTTTGGTTTTAGTTCACAATAAAACTTTAGCTTTTCAACTTTACAGCGAACTCAAAGAACTTTTTCCAAAAAATCGTGTTGAATATTTTGTTTCATATTTCGATTACTACCAGCCTGAATCTTTTATCCCTGCGACAAACACTTATATCGAAAAAGATTCTAGAGTAAATAAGCAGATCGAACTTATGCGACTCAAAGCTACAGCATCTCTCATGACTCGAAATGATGTGATTATTGTTAGCAGCATTTCCTGTCTTTATGGCATAGGAAGTCCTTCGGATTGGAAAGCTATCGCTTTTGAAATTAAGGTCGGACAAACAATTGATCGTATGGAGTTTTTTAGAAAATTGGTAGCCTTGCAGTATGACCGAAATGATATTGCACTTGAGAGTGGACGCTTCCGCGTCAAAGGCAACACTGTGGATTTAATTTTGGGTTACGAAAAAAACATTGTACGTTTTAATTTTGTTGGAAATAAAATAGTTCGAATTGTGGAAATAGATGCAGTCAGTGGTAGTCCGATTGGCGCTTTAGAAAAAATAATGATATTCCCAGCGAGACATTATATTGTTCCCGAAGATCGAATTGAAGGAGCGTTAAAGTCTATCAAAAAAGAGTTGAAAGTTGCGGCTCCACTTTTGCCCGAGCTGGAAGGCAAGAGATTAATTCAGCGAACAAATTATGACATGGAGATGATAGTTGAAACCGGATATTGCAACGGAATTGAAAACTACTCTTCTCACTTTGAAAATCGAAAAATTGAAGACCCACCATTTTGTTTGCTCGATTTTTTCCCAAAAGATTTTTTGCTTGTTATCGATGAAAGTCACCAAACTCTTTCACAATCACACGCTATGTATTTTGGTGATAGATCACGCAAAAAAAATTTGGTAGAAAATGGTTTTAGGCTTCCAAGCGCTTATGGCAATCGCCCTTTGAAATTTGAAGAGTTCGAAAAATATTTCAATCATGTGGTTTGCATTTCTGCAACTCCTGCTGAATATGAGTTGCAACATGCTGGACAAATTGTTCAGCAATTTATTCGCCCTACAGGGTTGCTCGATCCTATTTTGGAAATAAGACCGGTCAAAAATCAAGTTGATGATTTGATAAATGAAGTTCAAAAATATGTTAAAAACAATCATCGTATTTTAGTAACAACTCTGACAAAGCAGATGGCAGAAGATTTGACAGAATATTTGAGCAAAGCTGGCGTCAAAGTGCGATATCTGCACAGCGAAATAGATTCGATACAGCGAACGGAAATTATAAGACAACTTCGTATCGGAGCTTTTGATGTTTTGGTTGGAATTAATTTACTACGTGAAGGTCTTGATATTCCGGAAGTTGCACTTGTTGGGGTTTTGGATGCGGATAAAGCAGGATTTTTGCGCGATGAGAAAAGCTTGATACAAACTATCGGGCGTGCTGCAAGAAACGCGGAAGGTAAAGTAATTTTGTATGCAGATAATATCACAGACTCGATCCGAAAAGCATATGATATTACAACAAAGCGAAGAGAAATGCAGGAAGCTTTTAACAAAGAAAATGGAATTACTCCAAAAACAATTTATAAAGCTATTCCAGAAAGCGAAATCAAAATCAAAACTGTTAAACATTTGGCAAAAGGTGATGTTGCAAGATATATTGCGGAGCTTGAAGGCGAAATGTATAAAGCTGCAGAGAATTTGGAATTTGAAAAAGCTATAGAAATTCGTGAACAAATAACTGTTTTAAAAAAGCAGAATGTAGATAAATGAAAAATGTAAAAGATTTTCCATCATCTCCAGGTGTGTACATTCACAAAGATGTACAAGGAGATATTATTTATGTCGGTAAGGCCAAAAATCTGCGTAAGAGAATTGCAAGTTATTTCAATGAAAGCCGACTTGATCCAAAAACAACAATTTTGGTTTCTAATATCAAATCTACAGATTACATAATTACCAATAATGAACTCGAAGCTCTTTTGCTTGAGAATCAATTAATCAAAAAACATAGACCAAAATATAATATTCAACTAAAAGATGCTGCCAAATATTTTTATATCAAAATTACTAAAGAAGATTTTCCACAGGTTTTGGTCGCGCGCAAAACAAACAAAAAGGATATTTTTTTCGGACCTTATACATCTTCAATCAGAGGATTTACCAAAATATTGCGAGATTATTTTAAGATACGAAGTTGTGGATTTATCATGCCCAAAAAATCATGCCTTTATAAAGATCTTGGTATCTGTAGCGCACCTTGTGTCGGAAAAATTTCAAAAGAAGATTATAAAAAAATAATTGATGATGTGATTCATTTTATCCGTCATGGAGATGAATCACTTTTGAGTGAATATCAAGAAAGAATGGAAACGCATTCAAAAAATTTAGAATTTGAAAAAGCTTTAGAGTTTAGAAATAAAATAAATTTATTGCATCGTTTATTGCAAAAACAATGTGTCGACTTGATCCATCGCAGTGACACCGACGCAATCGGTATCGCTACAATAAATAATAAATCATACATTTCTGTCTTGAGTACAAAAAATGGTGTTTTGCTAGAAAAAAATAATTTTACCTTTCTTACAAGCGACGACATTTTGAGCGAATTTTTAAAAATTTATTATACCCGCTACCCTGCTCCAGATGAAATTATAATTGATGGTGAATTTGATAGTGCCATCGAAAATTATTTACAAGAAATTTGGAACAAAAAAGTAACTATTAGCAATGCAAAATATGGTAGAAAACTGGAGCTCATAACTCTTGCGAAGAAAAATGCATACACACAAATAAATTGCCAAGATAATTGTTCAATCGAAATTAAAGAGATGCTTGCACTTGCTACCATTCCACACATTATAGACTGTTTTGATATTTCAAACTTTGGTGAAGATGTGATAGTTGGCGGTTGTGTGCAGTTCAAAGGTACGCAGCCCAACAAATCACAATATCAATATTTTAATATCAAAGGCGATTTCGGTCAGGATGATTTTCGAAGCATTCATGAGGTTGTAAAGCGACGTTACGCAAAATATTCACTTCCTGATTTACTTTTAATCGATGGAGGAAGTATACAAGTTGATTTTGCACAGAAAGCATTGAAGGAACTAAAACTCAACTGCCCAGTTATTGGTCTTGCAAAAAAAGAAGAAACAATCATATTTCCCGATGGTAAAAGTTTACGTCTCAATCTCAAAAAAGATGGTGCAAAACTTCTTATCAAAATTCGTGATTCTGTTCATAACTTTGTGATTGCACAAAGTCGCAAAGTTTTCAAAAAATCTTATAAACATTCAGCTCTTGATGATATTGTTGGAATTGGTGAAAGTACAAAATTTAAACTTTTGCAGTGTTTTGGCTCTGTAGAAGCCGTGCAGAAAACAAATTTAGAGCAACTTACTGATTGCATTGGAAAATCTAGGGCCGAAGTTGTTTATAAATTTTTTCATTAGAAGTTCCTCCTTATAAAGATTTAAGGATTTTGTTGTAAAGAGTTGTATTATTGGAATTTAAATTGAGAGTAGCATTTTGAAGAGATAATTTTGAAGCAATATCTGTGCTGCTTAGTAAAGCTTTGTAACGTCCATAAATTGAAAATCCAGTTACTAAAAATGTATCATCATGGCTAATTTTAAAATGAGCTAGACCTTCAGTACCATCCAAATTATCATAAGATATTGGAGTTAGTGTTTCACCATTGAATCTAAAAATATTTAGAGTTGCGCCATATGAAGCAAATATATAATTTGTTTTAAATGACCAGTCATATCTTTCGTACTGTTCTGTAAATGTAGTTACTAAAGATAAGCTTTCACCATCAAAATAATAAATTAGTCCTTGGGAATAATCTAATCTTGCGCGTATTAAATATTTACCGGTAGAGCTCCATTGAGCTGAATAACATTTAGCTCCTACTGAGTCATAGGTAGATGTTCTTTGTGTCGCTGTAGTTCCATCAAAATATAAAATTTTTAATGGATAAACGCCTGGGGTTTCAAAACCGTTTGCCCAAGCTAAATATTTACCATTAGGGGTCCAGTCTAGAGTATTATAATAAGCAGGATTAGTAGTATTCCAAGCATCGTTTTCAAAGCTAGTGATGAGATTTAATTCTGCACCATCAAAGCTATAAAATCTTAACCATTGGTGGTCGCCTGATTCAGTAGCAATATATCTACCATCAGGACTCCATCTGATATTGTAATTGCTTTCAGGAGAGGTGCTTGTTGCATCTGTAACAGTACTTACGCTGCATAACTCAGAAAGTAATGTTCCGTTAAAGGTATAAATGCGGACATTTTTTTTAGGAGATCCTGCATTTTCTCCCGACACCGCTAAATACTTTCCATCAGGGCTCCAATCGGCGCCAATTGATGTTACGTAACCATCGCCATATGTGCCGGATGTAATATAATCCATATTTTTATTATAAATTCTTACAGTATTAGGGTTTCCGTCTGGATGGTCAGCGGATGCGTATTTTACTAAAGCGTAATATTCGTTTGAAGAAGTAAGTGCATTATCTAAAGCATAACTGTATTCACTAAAATATTGTTTACTACTTATTTTCCCATTGAATAATGATAAAGTTTTACCATTGAAAAAATTTGTGCTTGTTAAGTCTAAATTTAAAAAATAATTATTTAGATCTAGGCTATTTATTATTTCAAAGTTTGCATTAGCATTTACGTTGATGGTTGCTTCTGTTGAAATATTAAGGCTATTAGGATCGCCATTATTAATTATTAATCCTGCATTATTAATATTTAATTTAGAATTGTTTTTAATTTGTAAAACACAATCTTCTGCGGAGAGGCTAACTCCAAGTTGCAGTGCATTCATAGTGTTGGTGGATGCATTATCTATCGTACAGTTTCCATCTATGATTAATTTTCCACCTACAAAAAGTGGTCCATTGTCGCTAGAAGTTGTTGAATTATAATTGATATAGTCAACTTTGAGGGTAGAATTTAGAAGATAAAGCGAAGAAAGAGAATTAGAAAAAGTAACAAGTTTGATATTTTTTTGCGGTGGCTGCATGACAAAAGTAGTATTGTTAAATTTGAAAGTAGCGCCGTCATCGATCAAAATATAATGTCCTTGCGTTGTGAATTTATTGTTGTTACTTCCGATAAGGCTATTGCCTTTGACGATCATTGAGCCTTGTGTCATTGTGTAGTCGCTGCTCAAATAAAGTTTTGCATTTTCCAAAATTAGTTGTGACGTAGAGTGGTGCATGATAATGTTGTTTGCTCGTATATTATTTACTTGTCCATTTTTAATTGTGTAACTGTCACCTTCGGGGATATAAATAGATTGGGTAGGAGTTAAGTCTAAAACTCTACCTGCAAGGTCGTAAACTATGGTTCCTGCGTTTAAAAATGAGTCGATAAATAACGTTGTTATGATTAGAAGCGAGGTGTGAATTTTTAATTTAAATTTTTTCATTAGACGCTCCTTTTTATAAAGTTCTTAAGGTTTTGTTGTAAAGAGTTGTATTATTGGAATTTAAATTGAGATTAGCATTTTGAAGAGATAATTTTGAAGCAATATCTGTGCTGCTTAGTAAAGCTTTATAGCGTGCAAGAATTGAAAATCCAATTACTAAAAATGTATCATCATGGCTAATTTTAAAACGAGATAAACCTTCAGTAGTATCAAAAACATTATAAGATATTGGAGTTAGGGCTTCACCATTGAATCTAAAAATATCTAGTTTACCGCCATATGAAGCAAAGATATGATTTGTTTTAAATGACCAGTCATATCTTTCGTACTGTTCTGTAAATGTGGTTACGAGAGATAAGTTTTCACCATCAAAATAATAAATTAGTCCTTGGGAATAATCTAATCTTGCGCGTGTTAAATATTTACCGGTAGAGCTCCATTGAGCTGAATAACATTTAGCTCCTACTGAGTCATAGGTAGATGTTCTTTGTGTTACTGTAGTTCCATCAAAATATAAAATTTTTAATGGATAAACGCCTGGGGTTTCAAAACCGTTTGCCCAAGCTAAATATTTACCATTGGGCGTCCAGTCTAGAGTATTATAATAAGCAGCAGTAGCAGTATTCCAAGCATCGTTTTCAAAGCTGGTGATGAGATTTAATTCTGCACCATCAAAGCTATAAAATCTTAACCATTGGTGGTCGCCTGATTCAGTAGCAATATATCTACCATCAGGACTCCATCTGATATTGTAATTGTTTTCAGGAGACGTACTTGATGCATCTGTAACAGTACTTACGCTGCATAACTCAGAAAGTAATGTTCCGTTAAAGGTATAAATGCGGACATTTTTTTTGGGGGATCCTGCATTTTCTCCCGACACCGCTAAATACTTTCCATCAGGGCTCCAATCGGCACCAATTGATGTTACGTAACCATCGCCATATGTGCCGGATGTAATATAATCCATATTTTTATTATAAATTCTTACAGTATTAGGGTTTGCGCCAAATCCTGGGGCGGCGTATCTTACTAAAGCGTAATATTCGTTTGAAGAAGTAAGTGCATTATCTAAAGCATAACTGTATTCATCAAACCATTGCTTACTACTTATTTTCCCATCGAATAATGATAAAGTTTTACCATTGAAAAAATTTGTGCTTGTTAAGTCTAAATTTAAAAAATAATTATTTAGATCTAGGCTATTTATTATTTCAAAGTTTGCATCAATATTTACGTTGATGGTTGCTTCTGTTGCAATATTGAGGCTATTAGGATCGCCATTATTAATTATTAATCCTGCATTATTAATATTTAATTTAGAATTGTTTTTAATTTGTAAAACACAATCTTCTGCGGAGAGGCTAACTCCAAGTTGCAGTGCATTCATAGTGTTGGTGGATGCATTATCTATCGTACAGTTTCCATCTATGATTAATTTTCCACCTACAAAAAGCGGTCCATTGTCGCTAGAAGTTGTTGAATTATAATTGATATAGTCAACTTTGAGGGTAGAATTTAGAAGATAAAGCGAAGAAAGAGAATTAGAAAAAGTAACAAGTTTGATATTTTTTTGAGGCGGCTGCATGACAAAATTTGTGTTGTTAAATTTTAACGTTGCGTTGTCATCGATCAAAATATAATGTCCTTGAGTTGTGAATTTATAATTATTACTTGCAATTTCACAATCTCCTTTGACGATCATGGATCCTTGAGTCATTGTGTAGTCGCTTCCCAAATAAAGTTTTGCATTTTCCAAAATTAGTTGTGATGTAGAGTCATGCATTATGATGCTGTTTGCAGTAACATTATTCACTTGTCCATTTGCTATTGTATAATCGGTACCGGCTGGGATATAAATAGATTGAGTGGATGTTAAATCTAAAATGTCCCCACCAAGATTGCGCACGATGGAGCCTGCATTCAAAAGAGAGTAGATAAATAACGTTGTAAAAAATAAAATCGAAAGATAAAAAGAGGATTTGGTTATCTTCATGAAATTTCCTTATACCGATTTAATAGTTTTATTCCAAAGCGAAATATTTTTATTTAACCCCAAAGTTGCATCTTGCAGCGATAAGTATGAAGTAATATTTGAATTATTTAAGGGATAAATGCTAAGTGCGTTCAGTTCAGGCGCTATTATCACATTCGTATTGCTATAATTATTCCTACAAGACGTCACGTCTAATCCTAAAATATTATTATGGGCTGTTGTTAATGTTGACCCGTTAAATTTCCACATTTTAAAATGTTTTGCAGTATCTGCTGCCATGACATAGCTGGATTTTGGGCACCAGTCTGTACTAAATACAACGTTTGATAAAGTATCATTTCCTACAAGCGTAAGTTGATTTCCATCAAAAAAATACAACTTTACGACACCACTTGTGCCGGTTCCACAAAATAAATATTTACCATTAGGGCTCCATGAAATTGAATAGCAATAAAAGGTTGCGTCTGTAATAGAACTTTTTAAAGTTAAGGTTGAACCATCAAAAGAATATATTCGAAGTGGTATATTGGGAACTGTGTCGCTATAGCTTCCAACTGCTAAATATTTGCCGTTTGGGCTCCATGCTACTTTTAAGATGGTAGTCTCATTACTTACTGTGGTAATTTGGTCTAAAGTTGTTCCATTAAATCCATAAATAGTTAAATAACGAGGAGTTCCAGTATATCCATCTGCAACAGCTAAATATTTTTCATCACGACTCCATGCGATGCTTCGTACATTGTTAGTAACGCCCTTATTACATCCAGCAATAGCAGAAAGTGAACCATTGAAACTATAAATCCGAGTGCTATAACTGCCTGTTCCTTTGTCGCCTCCTGCGGCAAGATATTTACCATCTGGGCTCCATTCAACGTCATATGTACTTGATGCAAAATTAGTAGAGGTAACAGAAGCTCCACTAAAATTAAAGACTCTGATAGTAACAGGGCTTCCATATATTTCGCTTGCTGTTGCTATAAATTGATTTGAAGTTGTTATCGAAATATATTGACAATCTATTCCAGCGGTAACTGTTTGAGTTGTACCGAGAGTATTATTAAACATAGATAAACTTGTACCTGTGAAAAAGTTTGTACTTGTAAAATTAAAATCTAAAGAAGAACTATCTAGATCCATTGAATTTAATACTTCGAAATTTGCACCGGAGTTTATATTTATTACCCCATTTCCACCGGAAAGGTCCAAGCTGTTTGTTGCAGCATTGTTGATGATCATTCCTGCATTGTTAATTGTAAGTTCTGATCCATCTTTAATTTGTAGAACACAATCTTCTGCAGTGAGGCTGACTCCAAGTTGGAGCGCATTCATAGTGTAAGTTGATGCATTATCGACTGTACAATTACCATCTATTATTAATTTGCCGCCAGCAAAAACTGGGCAATTGTCGCAAGAGATGGTCGAGCCGCCATCGATATAATCTACTTTTAAAGTCGAATCCAAAAGATACAAATTCGAAAGATTATTGCTAAAGATTACAAGATTTACATTTTTTTGAGTTGGTTGCATGACAAAAGTAGTATTGTTAAATTTGAGCGTTGCATTGTCATCGATCAAAATATAATGCCCTTGAGTTGTGAATTTATAATTATTACTTGCAATTTCACAATCGCCTTTTACAAGCATCGAGCCTTGAGTCATTGTGTAATCGTTATTTAAGCAAAGCGTAACATTTTGTAAAATTAATTGAGACGTAGAGTCATGCATGATGATGCTGTTTGCCAATATATTATTTACTTGTCCATTTTTTATGGTGTAACTGTCACCAGCGGGAATGTAAAAAGATTGGGTGGATGTTAGATCTAAAACTCCACCAGCAAGATTGTAAACAATGTTGCCTGCATTTAAAAGTGAGTAGATAAATAACGTTGTTATGATTAGAAGCGAGATGTAGATTTTTAAATTAAATTTTTTCATTAGAAGCTTCCTTTTTTTTCTAAAAATTTATTTAAAAGAGTGGAGGTAAAAGTTCCTTTAAGTCAATAATTTAATATTTAATTTTATAATTTATTTTTATCTTTGGTTTTAGTATTTCAATTCTGTTTTAACGTTTGTTTTTTAAATTTTCTTTTATCAAAGGTGCTGCCCGCACGGGCCAAGGGTGCTGAATTTGAGCACCCTTGGATCCCCAAAACAAAGAGGTTTCTTTGTAATCTCTCTACGCGCTAAACTCCTGCATCCCGTAAAACTGGACAGCAGCCAGCCCGCCATAACTTTAGTGAAGGCGGGTTCAAACAGATAGCGCTTATTTGGAATCCTACATTCTCATAAAGACGTTTTTCTAAATTTTTCAACAATTCAAATTTAGAAAAATATCGGAACGTTAATATAAATGTAAAAGTCTGATCCCGCGCAAAGATGTTCGTCTTGGAGTACGGAATTCTGTTTAATTTTAATTAAATAGAATTCCGTATCCCAAGGAGTATTGCGCGGTAAGGAAATCCAAAAGTGCTCTTTTGGTGCATGGAGGATGAAAGGAGGTTTTTGCGTCAAAATCTCCTTTCATCCTCTGCGGGAGCAGCTAGAAATAAAAAAATAGATGAAATAAACGGAAGAAGAATTAAACTAAATAAAATGATTTAAAAATATAAAATCCAAATTTTAAAAAAATAGGAATAATTTTTAAGAGATAACCCAATTAATTCAAACAAAAAAGGCAAGCTGATAAAAGCCTGCCTTTTTTGTTTTGTAGTTTTTAAAAAGAAAATAAATATTTACTTCTTTTTGTTCATCAATTCCCAGAACTCTTGATTTGTTTTTGTTTGCTTAATTTTGTCGATCAAAAATTCCATAGTTTCGACTGTGTTCATTGAGCTCAAGAACTTTCGCAGGACCCATGCTCTGTTAACAAAATCTTCGCCAAGAAGTAACTCTTCACGACGTGTACCAGATTCTTGTAAATCAAATGCAGGGTATACGCGTCTGTTAGAAAGTTTTCTGGAAAGATGGATTTCCATGTTTCCTGTACCTTTAAACTCTTCGAAAATAACATCATCCATTTTTGAGCCAGTTTCAACCAAAGCTGTTGCCAAAATAGTAAGAGATCCGCCCTCTTCCAAATTTCTAGCAGCTCCGAAAAATCGTTTTGGTCTTTGAAGCGCATTTGCGTCGATACCACCGGTCAAAACTTTGCCAGACGCAGGGGAAACTGTGTTGTAAGCTCTTGCAAGTCTTGTGATAGAATCTAGCAGAACCACTACATCGTATCCGCTTTCAACAAGTCGTTTTGCTTTTTCGATTACCATTTCAGCAACTTGAATATGTCTTGATGCAGATTCGTCGAAAGTTGAGCTAATGACTTCTGCTTTGACCGAACGTTGCATATCTGTTACTTCTTCTGGTCGTTCATCAATTAATAATATTATCAAAATTGCTTCTGGATGATTTTTGACAATGCTGTTTGCAATCTCTTTGAGAAGAATGGTTTTACCAGTTTTAGGAGGAGCAACGATAAGTCCTCTCTGTCCTTTACCGACTGGAGTTAAAATATCCATAATTCTTGTTGAGTATACAGTAGGCGAAAATTCTAAATTGAATCTTTCCTTAGGGAAAAGAGGTGTTAGATTTTCAAAAATTATTTTGTTTGCAGCTGCTAGTGGTGAAAGAAAATTTACGCTATCAATTCTTTGAATAGCGAAATATTTTTCTGATTCTTTAGGTTTGCGAATCATACCTTTGATAACATCTCCAGTTCTAAGTCCAAAACGTTTTATATGAATTGGTGAAACGTAGATATCATCTGGACCTGGCATATAATTGAATTTTGGTGATCTTAAAAAACCGAATCCATCAGGAAGTCTTTCTAAAACACCCTCTCCATAAATTTCTACTCGTTGGTCGGATTGAGATTCAAGAATTTTGAAAATAATTTCTTGTTTTTTCATTGAGCTAACATTTGGAATATTTAAGCTTTTCGCATATTCCGTTAGCTTCATTATTTCCATCTCTTTTAACTCTTGGACATTGATAGATTTTTTTACCCCATTATTTTCTGATTCCACTGTGTTATTTTCATCAGCTCCAATAATTTCTTGTGGAGTTTCTTTTATTTTATTTTCCAAATCTGATATCCCTTTTGTTTCGACAGATTTAACTTCTATTTTTTCCGCTTTTGTGGTTTTAGAATGATTAGGTGTTTTTTTATCGCTAGGAGTGTTCACATCATTAGATGTAGTTTCTTTTTTTTCGTCATTTAGTTTTTCTACAGACTCCGTAGATAAATTTGTTTTTGCCATAATAACCTTAGAATTGAATTAAACTTATACAATTGAAAACAACATAAATTAATTGATTTAAAAGAATACAGAAATTTTAATAACCCCCAAAAGGCCATCACAAAAGGTTGTTACACCTTTTGTGATAGTAGATATATTTTATTTGATTGATGAAGATGAGATTTCTGAAGATTTTGATTTGATTGCAAGCATAACTGGACTTGCAATGTAAATGGAAGAGTATGTTCCAACGATAATTCCGACGAACATAACAATTGCAAAACCTCTAAGAATTTCTCCTCCAAAAATTAAAATTGCAACGATAGTTAATAATGTTGCAAAACTTGTAAGTAATGTTCTATTAAGAGTTTGATTGATACTAATATTTGCTATTTCAAACTCTGACTTACCCTTCATCTTCTTAAAGTTCTCTCTGATTCTGCTGAAAATAATAATTGTGTCATGCAGAGAATAACCAAGAACTGATAAAACGGCAGCCATGACTGATATTGATATTTGTTCGCCTAAAAGCATGATGATAACCATAACTGCAAGTAAATCATGTATAAGCGATGCTACTGCGCCAACCCCAAAGCGATATTTTGAGCGAAGTGCAATGTAAAATAAAATTATCAAAAGAGCTAATATAACTGCGATGATTGCATTCGTTTTAATATCTTTACCGACTTCAGCACCAACTCTTGAAACACCTGATATTGTAACTTTATTAGATGTTATTTTTGCGTTAACATCATCCAAAAATTTGTGTTCAATATTGTCAGATGTGTCCTTTGTTCGAACTACGAATTCTTTGTATTTGTTTTCAGAATTTGCTGTTCCGATAGATTGGATAGACAAGTCTGTCCAGTGGCTACTGTCTAATGCAGATCTGAACTCGGAAATTTTGATAGGATTTTCAAAATTTACATTTAATTCAGTACCGCCTACAAAATCAATGTGATATTGAAACACATTTCCTGATTTGTAGTAATTATAACTGCCTACAACTATTCCAACTGCTAATAACAAAGCAGACCAAAAAACGAAAAAATAACGATATTTTAAGAAATCAATCATGAGCTACTCTCTATTTTTAATAAACATGACTATCATAACTACCTATTACAATTTGATTTAACATGAAGTTTTTGGATTTAATGAATTTTGGAAATTTAAGCTTCTAACTTTTCTAAGATTTTAACAAATTTTCTGCCTTTAAAACCGGAATAGTATTTTACAAAACCTGGTTTTATTGCAAAAAGTGTATCATCTTTTCCTCTTTTTACATTATTTCCTGGATTTACTTTTGTTCCTCTTTGTCTGACTAAAATTTCGCCGCAATTAACAAATTGGTTATCGAATCTTTTACAACCTAAACGTTTGCCTATACTATCGCGACCATTTGACGTAGAACCGCCGGATTTACTCGTTGCCATCGTAGCTCCCGATATAAAATCGTATTAAATGATTTAAATTAAACTTATACACTACTAAAAACATTTTGAATTTTTATTTCCATTAGAACAATGACTTTAAGAAGAGTAATGAATTATTAAGGGATTTCAAGCTGTTTTACCTTCTTTTTAGATGTTTTTCATTCTGCATGTTTATCCATCAAAAGTCAATTGCTAACAGTAGATTTAAAATAAAAATCAAAAAAAATCAAATATAACTTTTCAAAATATTCATAAAAATAACTTTTTTGTTAAAAAAACGCGATTTTTTATGATTTTGATACATCCTCCCAATTTTTTCCACTTCTGATTGCAACGGTAAGTGGAATTTCCCAGTCGACTACATTTTCCATACATTTTTGTACAATTTTTGTTACTTTATCCTCATTTTCTTTTGGGAGTTCGATGATAAGTTCATCGTGGATTTGAAGTAACATATTCGCATTAAGGTCATGCTTTTCTAGTTCTTGATCTATTTTTATCATCGCAAGTTTAATAATTTCTGCGGATGTTCCTTGCACTGGAGTATTAATTGTCACTCTTCTTGCTGCTTCATACACATGTTTATTTTGTTCATGCAAATCTGCAACATATCTTCTTTTGCCAAAAACTGTTTCTACATATCCTTTTTTTTTTGCTTCTTCGACAACTTTATCCATCCAAACAGCTACTTTGGGATATTGCTCAAAATATTTTGCGATATATATTTTTGCCTCGCTTGGTTTGATACCCAAATCTTTAGATAATCCAAAAGGTGTTAGTCCATAAATAATACTGAAGTTTATTCTTTTACCAATTTGTCTTTGCTCTTGTGTAACTTCATTCTCCCCTACTCCAAAAATTTGAGAAGCTGTTTGTGTGTGAATATCGCGGTATTCCAAAAATGCTTTTTGCAGCGCGTTGTCTTTTGTTAAATGTGCTAGTACTCGCAAATCAATCTGAGAATAATCGGCAGATATAAAAATATTACCTCTTCCCGCTTCAAATGCAGATCGGATTTTCATTCCATATCCTTCCGCTGCGGGAATATTTTGTAAATTTGGATTGTTGCTAGAAAGTCTTCCAGTTGCAACATCTGTTTGGTTGAATGTTGTATGAATTCTGTTTGTTTTTGGATTTATTACAAGTGGAAGCGGTTCTAAATATCCGCTTTTTAATTTGAACAGTTCACGATAGCGCAATATTAAACCTGGTATTGGATGAATTTTGCTTAACTCTTCGAGAACTTCTTGATCTGTTGAGCGACGTCCTTCGCGACTTTTTTTAACTACTGGAAGTTTTAGTGAATCAAAAAGCAAAACTTCAATCTGCTTTGGCGAATTTAGATTTATTTCTTTACCATGATGCTCAATGTTTGCCAAAATTTTAGCTTCGAGTTTGTTTAATTCTTTATTTAATTCTTTTGCTATTTCTTTTATTATTTCAACGTCAAGCTTGATTCCAGTGCGTTCCATTTTAAATAAAATCTGTGAAATTGGCATTTCGATATTTTCAAAAGCTTTTTTTAATGATGGCTCCGCTTTTAATTCTTTTTCCAAAAGCGGTTTTAGTTTAAATGTTTGAAGTGAATCATAAGCGCCATATTTAGCACCTATTGATAGCGGAACTTCTGCAAATGTTTTATATTTTTTATCCATTATGTCTGCAAATGTTGCCATTGGTTCATCTAAATATCTAAGAGATAAAATTTTAAGATTGATTTTTTCGCCTTCTTTTTTGAGTAGTGCCGCAGCGATTAATGAATCAAAAACTACTCCCTTAGTATCAACTCCAAATTGCCATAAAACTAATTCATCGAATTTGGCATGATGTAAAATTTTTTCTATTTTTTTGTTTTCAAGTATCGGCTTTAATTTTTCTAATACCATTTTTCTATCGAGTTGTTTTTCTTCGGTTTGATGCTTTAGCGGAATATAAAAAGCTTTTTTGTTGTCGAATGCAAATGAAATACCAACAAGGTCATCTTCTAGCGGTTTGAGGCCTGTCGTTTCTGTATCGAATGCAAAAGTTTCACAATTTTTTAAATCTTTAATTAAAGAATCAAGTTGATCTTCTTCTTGAACAACAATTAATTTCCACTCTTTTGTTTCCTTTTTTTCTCCACCGAATATTGAAAGTTGGCCTTCTTGGTTTTTTTTCGGCGTTTCATTTGGATTTTTAACACCTTTTAATAAACTTTCAAAATTTAATTTGGCAAAAAAATCATATGCATTGTTCCAGTTTTTGGCATCGAATTGCAGATCTTTTTCTTTAATGTGCGTTTTTATTATTTTCAGTGTAAAAAGCTTTTCACTTAAAAATGCCAAATCTTTTTGTTCGTGCAGTTTTTTTCTTAAGCTTTCGCTTTTTACTTTTTCTAAATTTTCGTAAAGATCATCTAGGCTTTTAAATTGCTCCGCTAGTTCTTGTGCGCCTTTTTTGCCGATTCCGCTTACACCTGGGATATTATCCGAAGCATCTCCTAAAATCGAATGGTACAAAATTGTTCTTTCTGGGGGGAAATTATTTATTTTTTGAAAATCATCTTTATCGATTACAATTCTTTTAAATGGATCAAAAACCAAAACTCTTTTATCAATCAGTTGTTGTAAATCTTTATCCGGTGAAACGATAATTGTTTCATGATCTTCGTTTTCTGCAGCGATTGATGCAATAAGATCATCGGCTTCATACCCCTCTTTGAATATCTGAGGCAATTTGATAATATCTGCAAATTCTACAATTAATTTTTTTTGTTCTATCAAATCAGAGGGTGCTTTTTGCCTTGTTGCTTTGTATTCTTCAAATATTTCGGAGCGGAACGTTTTGCCTTTTGTATCCCAAACTAGAACTATTTTTTGTGGGTTATAATCGTCAATTAATTTTTTTATCATTCGGCAAAATCCAAAAACCGCCTGTACCGTTAATCCTTTGGCTGTATGAAGAGGTTTTAGAGCATAAAATGCTCTGTATAAAAATGAAGATCCATCAATGAGAAAAATCGCATCTTTTTTTATTCTGTGCATAAAAACACCTTTCTAAAATTTTTATATTTCTCCACATTGTATTTAAGAAGAGTTTTAATGGCTATACTTTAAAAAATTTTAGATATATTTTTTGAAAGTTTTATTTAATTTTTTATAATTTCTAAATTAATCGATTTTGTCTTTTGAGTTTTTGTAACATATAAAAAATTTCCGAATAATTAAAAAAGGAGAAATTATGGAAAGAAAATTTTATGTTACAAAGATCAGTGGTGAAAAAGAGTTATTTTCTATAGCTAAATATCAAAGATCTCTAAGGCGAGCTGGATGCACTAACGAAATGTTAGAAATGATTATGGAAGATTTGCTACCAACATTTAAGGCAGGAATTTCGACCAAAGAAATTTATCAACAAACATGGAAATTTTTGAAAGAAAGAGATGAAAGGTCTGTTGCTGGAAGGTACAATTTAAAACAGGCGCTTTTAAAATTAGGCCCGAGCGGCTATCCATTTGAACATTTTGTAGCTTCGATTTTGAAAAAAGAGGGATACAAAGTTAATGTTGGTAGCACTGTAAATGGTTTTTGTGTAACTCATGAAGTTGATGTTCTTGCAGAAAGTGACCATCAGAAAGTTTTGGTTGAGTGCAAATTTCATAACAAACAAGAATATCGTTCTAATGTAAAAATTCCACTTTATGTAAAAGCTAGACTTGATGACGTAAATAAATATTTTGAAAAAGTAGATAAATCAAAAATGTTTTCAAAATGTTTTCTTGTAACTAACACAAAATTTACTTCTGATGCTATTGCGTATGGTGAATGTGTAGGTCTAAATCTAATATCTTGGGGTTATCCAAAAGATGGAAGTTTGGAACAATTGATCCAAAGAAATAAGCTGCATCCTATTACCTGTTTAAATCGATTGACCCAAAAAGAACTGAACCTATTGCTGCAAAATGGGATCGTTTTGTGTAGCGATTTAAAAGATAAATCACAAGAAATACAAAAGCTTGGATTGTCAAAAAGAAAAGCAGAATGGCTAGTTGCTCAAGGATGCGCGCTTGAGGGAATAAAATAAATATTTTTATTTAAAATGGAGAGTTGTTATGAATACAAAATGTGGCCATGAAATGAGTCACGCTGCTATGAAATCAAACGTACACTCAATGCATTCTATGCATACCTCGAATATGACATCAGATTTTTTTAAAAGGTTTATTGTTTCAATAATTTTTACAATTCCAATTTTACTTTTTTCTCCATGGTTCCAACAGTTACTTATTTTTACTATAGGAGTTTCTTTTGAAATACCTTATGAAGAATGGATTTTATTATTTTTTGCAACGATAGTTTATTTTTATGGTGGTTATCCTTTTTTGAAAGGACTCATTTCTGAGATAAGGTCTAAAAGTATTGGGATGATGACTCTTGTCGGAATAGCGATTTCAGTAAGCTACATTTATAGCTTTTTTGCCGTTTTTGGATTAACAGATCAAATGTTTTTCGAGGAACTTTCTACTTTGATTGTTGTTATGCTATTAGGGCATTACATAGAAATGAAAATAGCAATGAAATCTTTTGTGGCTGTAGAAAGCCTTGCTAAACTTTTACCTTCGACTGCGCATTTAATTGTCAGCGGAGATAAAATTGAAGATATAGGAATCCAAAAAATTAAACTCGGAGATAAAATTTTAATTCGTCCGGGCGAAAAAGTTCCCGCAGATGGTATAGTTTTTGAGGGATCTTCAGAAGTAAATGAATCGTTTTTGACGGGGGAGTCAAAGCTGGTATTAAAATCTATTGGAGATAAAGTTCTTGCTGGTGCTATAAATGAAAATGGTTTTTTAAAAATTGAAGTACAAAAAGAAGGTAAAAACTCTTATTTGTCACAGATAATAGATTTGGTTAATAAAACACTTACAAGTAAATCTAAAATTCAAAATTTGGCTGATAAAGTTGCTTTTATTTTAACAATTTTATCTTTAAGTTTTGGACTTTTAGCTTTTTTAATTTGGTTTGTTATACAAAATAATTTTTCATTTGCATTGCAACGTCTAGTTTCTGTGATGGTTGTATCATGTCCACATGCGCTTGGTTTAGCTATTCCTTTGGTAATATCCTCAATTATTTCGATTGCCGCTTTAAATGGTATTTTTATAAAAAATAAAGATGCGTTTGAAGGCGCTCATAAAGTAAACGCAATTATTTTTGATAAAACAGGAACATTAACTTATGGAAGATTATCGGTAGTAGAAGCAGTAAATATTTGGGGAGATCCGGATTTGAGTTTTATCAAATATGCAGCTGCATTAGAACAAAATGCAAAACATGGGAAAGCTTTAGCAATTTTACAAAAAGCTGAAAATTTAAATTTGGTTTTACCAAAAGTTTTTGAATTTAAACAAATACCAGGTAAAGGTGTTATTGGCAAAATAGAAGACAAGCTTTTTGCGATTGGTAATGCAAAATTAATGGAAGAAGATTTTAGTTTTAAAAATTTTGAACAAGATTTTATAAAAGCAAAACAATTATCAAAAGAAATTAATGAAAAAGGTAATAGTACTGTTTTTATAGCTCGAGAAGATAAATTTCTAGGACTTATAATATTTGAAGATGTTTTGCGAGAAGAGTCTTTTGACGTCTGTGAAAAACTTAAAAATTTAAAATATCAAATTTATATGGTTTCAGGTGATAGTGAAAATGTAACGAAAAACTTGGCTACAAAATTAGGAATAAACTATTTTGCAGAAATTTTACCTGATAAAAAGTCTGAAATAATTATGCAACTTCAAAAAGAGGGTAAAAAGGTTGCGATGGTTGGTGACGGTATCAATGATGCTCCCGCATTGGCTCAAGCCGATTTGGGAATTGCTATTGGAAGTGGGACTGAAATTGCAATAGAATCGGCAGATCTAATTTTGGTTAAAAATGATCTAACTAAAATTTTAGAAATATTTAGATTATCAAAATTGACAAAGAAGAAATTAATACAAAATTTATTTTGGGCTTTGGGTTATAACATGGTTGCTATGCCAATTGCAGCTGGAGTTTTGTATCATTTTGGAATAATGATAAATCCATCTGTGAGCGCAATATTTATGGCGGTAAGCGTAATAATAGTGTCCGTGAACTCAAAATTGATTTTTAAATAAAATTTATCTAAAAGCTAAACTTAGTTTTTTTGATTTTTCCGCAGCGACATCTTTTAACTGCGCATGTTTTTTATTTGTTAACCAAATTTTGCCTTTTGCATCTTCTGTTATTAAACCTGTTAACTCTAAAAGAACATGATTTTGCGAATATTTTTTTACAGCTTCTTCAAATTTTGCTTCAGCGGTAAAACTTTGAACGTATGATGAAGTTGCACTCCATGCTTTTTTGCCAACATTTTTAACTTTTTGTGTTACATCTTTAGTATTTTCTTCTTTTTTATTTTGCGGAGGCAAAACTTCTGCAAGATATATTTTTTGCAAACTGTTTTTCACGCTAAAAGCTAAAAAGTTACCTTCTTGAATAATCCATCCTGTAGCAATGATTTCTGTTTTTACGAGCTTGTAATCAGAAGAGGTTTCTATAATATTTTTTAGTGAACTTAAATTAAAATTAGTTTTTTTATTCAATTCTAAAGAAAGAGAAGAATGTTGATCGTCAATATTTACTGCTCTGACAGATTCCATTTTTAATAATTCGTTTGCGAGTAATTTATAGCAATGATGACATTTTAAATGTTTTAATTGGATCGAAATTTTTTCAATTTCACAGTTTAAATTAAATATTCCAAAAGTTAATGATATTAAAAATAAATATTTTTTTAACATTAAATTCTCCTATTTTGCTTTATTATACCTATATCGGAATAGGGTAATTCTAATAAAATTTGTTTTTTTTTATCTAGCGTAACTATAACATTCTCTTCCATTAGGCTTATAATTTTACCAAAACGAAATCGCACCTCAATAAAAGGCTTTCCGTTAGGTTTAACTTCAAGATGACGGCTTCTAGCTGCAATTATTTGATTTAGCTTAAAATTTTTACGGGTATTTTCCCATCGAATGTTTAATAATTCTTCTTGTGTTAAATTAAATCCTAAAAAATCTTGATAATCAAAATCGTTTAGTCTGTCATCATTGAGGTCTCCGACATCATAGCTAAGGGATGATGAGGTATTATCTGGATCTGGAAAAGGAGAAAAATTAAAATTCTGTTTTTTATCGCTTGATAACAAATTTGAAGTTAATAAACAAGATAAAGAGATAACTAATAAATTTTTATTGTGCATATTAAAGTCCTTTTAAATTAGGGTATTTTTAGATGCTTGGATTTTAACACAATAAAAAAAACTAGAAAATAAATTTTGTTTTAAATTATAGCCAACCAGGCGAAAATAATTTTGTAAGAACTTTGGCAACATTAGGTTTGGGAATGCTCGGATGCTCGGACGGAGTAGCTGGATTTTCTTTTGTATCTTTTGCTAAATACATATCCATTTTAGCTGCGCCCATTAAACCATCAATTTTTTGTAAGAATGGAGAATTATTCCATTTTGTTGTATCGCTTGTATCAAACCCTTTGAATTGTTCTGTATCGATGATTGTTATTTTACCACCGTTTGATGTAATGCGAATATTATCAAATGAAAAATCTTTATATCCGAATTTTTTGATTATTTCTTTTAGTTCTTTTAGTGCATGTCTGTCTATTTGGCTAAAAAGTGTTTCGCTTTCACCATCCGATAATATTTGTAGCTCTTCTGCAAATACCACATAGTTGTCATCATTTAGATCTTCGCTATGGGTTGGCAAATGATATAAATACTTTTTGGGAACCATAACATGTTTAAAATTTTTTCTTTTTATATAATCAGAAATTAAATTTACACCTACGACGCGACTAATATTTCTATTGTTTGCGGAAGCGTTTGTGGAAGTTGATAATGCCATTTTTAAAATAAATCCAGGCAAATCTGAGTGTCTGCAGATTATCTGAATATGATCGTGAACATTTTTTGTTTTTATGATTTTTAATTTGAGAAGTTCTTCCTTGAGCAAAGAATTTTTGGGCGAAAAATTTAAATTTGAATTGCTAAATTCTTTAGCTTTGCTTGTTAACTCCATAAGCAATTCTTTTTGTGCAAAAATTTTGTCTGCTTTTGATAATGTTTCTTGTGGAAGTCTATTTTGATTTACAAAATTTGCATGGTCCAAAGAAAGTTGACCTTTTAATATAGGCGCAACTGATACTGCAAAAATAAATGCTAATTTAAAATTTAATTTCATAAAAGTCCCCACCCTAAGAATAATTAAAGTTACTTTTTTAGGTTAAAGGAGAAGGTTTTTGTGTCAATTAAACTTGAAAAAAGCCTTTATTTAAGGAAAACTTACACTTATCCAGCGGTCTTTGTCTTCGATATCTTTATGAACCGAAACAGATGCCTTCGTATTAATAAAAATGTTTTTTACACTTATTCCTTGATTTTGCCCAATTTCAACTATCAATTGCGGGATTAATTTAGATTTTAGCTTTGATTCTGTTTTCAAATAGTAAATAGCTTCTTTTGCTATTTTTTTGTAGATTTCTAGGCCATTTTCTGGAGCAACTAGCGCATTGATATCTTCCCATGTTTTAACTTCTTCGCTTAAAGTGGCCCATTCTGTTTGAGAAATATAAGGAGGGTTGCTGACTATGAGATCGAATTTTATATTTTTATTTTTGAAATATTCGAAAAGATTAGATTGAACAAATTCTGCATTTTCAGTTTTATTATAAATTTTATTTTTTATTGAAAGTTCTATTGCTTTTGGGTTGATATCGCTGCCGAATATTTTGAAATTTGGAAATTCTTTTGCAATAGCAAGAGCAATGCATCCACTTCCGCAACACAAATCTAAAATTGTTAAATTTTTATCTTTTATAGTTTTTAATTTTTCGATTATCCAGCTTGTCCATTCTTCGGTTTCTGGACGTGGAATTAAAACTGGAGGAGCAACTTGGATTTGCACACTACAAAATGGGACGGAGCCTAAAATGTATTGAATTGGTTCTTTATCTTTCAATCGACGCTCTACCCATTTTTGTAAAATTTCATTTTGGGATTTGTGTAGAATTACTTTTTCTTGCACTAAAAGTTGTGTTTGAGTTTTTTCTAAAAGTTTTTCAAGGAGCCACCATGCTTCTTGAGTTGCAAGTGTTTCGTTTTTACAAATCATTATTAATTGGCTGCTTATTTTTTTTATAAGATCTAAAACTTTTATTTCCATTTATTCTCCAAAAAGGTTTTTTACATATTCCTCAGGGTTAAAACTTTTAACATCTTCAAGCTTTTCGCCAAAAGAAATATACAAAATGGGAAGTTTGAATTCTTTTGTTATTGAGAATATTATTCCACCCTTTCCTGTTCCATCAAGTTTTGTGAGGATTATTCCATCAATGTTTGTAGATTCATGAAAAATTTTAGCTTGTTGAAATGAATTTTGACCGAGCATCGCGTCGATTACAAGCCAAGAGTTTATTTGCTCATTAGGTAATTTTTTATTAATTATTTTTTTTATTTTTTCTAACTCTTTCATCAAGTTTACTTTTGTCTGGAGTCTTCCTGCTGTATCGATGATGATATGATCATATTTTTCTTCAACGAATTTGCCACATGCATCAAAAATCAATGATGCAGGATCTTGGTTTTCTTTGCCTGCAAAAACATCCACGTTTATTTTTTTTGCCCACTGTGTAAGCTGCTCTGTTGCTGCAGCTCTAAATGTGTCCCCTGCTACAAGCAATACTTTTTTGCCCTCTTCTTTTAATTGATGAGCAAATTTAGATGCAAATGTAGTTTTACCACTACCGTTAATACCGACAAGAAGTAAAACTTTGGGAGTTTCTTGCGAATTGGAATGTTCTTTGAGATGTAAAAGCAGTTGATTTTCGAGTTCTACTTTGATTTCAGCAACCGTTTTAATTTTTTGTTTTTTTAGATCTTGTTTTAGTTGCTCCATTATTTTATTAGTTGTAGCAACTCCAACATCAGAGGATATTAATAAGATTTCAAGCTCTTTTAGAAAGCTTTCATCGATTGTATCACGTGAAAAAAGTGAAATGGCTTTTTCTGTGAAAGAACTATAAATTTTTTTGAATTTTTCTTTTATAAAATTAAACATAAAGATCTCTTTTTTATTTAATAAATTTAATAACAAAAGGAAATTATAACATAGATAAAATTAAAATTTCAGCAGGGATAGATTATTCCTTATTTTTAAATATTTAAAAGGTATTGAGCGCGTCTTAAAAATAGCTTTAATCTTTTATAATCATTTCCTGTAAGCAAAGATAAAGTTTCATAAAATTTATCAATGTACTCTGGAGTTAAAATTTTATGCTTTGATAATTGTTTTAAGATTGTAAGCAAGAGTTCATCGAGGTTTGGAATTTCTTGTTCAAACCCAAAAAGTATGTACAAAAAATCGGGACGAGAATAAAAATCTAAAGTTAAACGGTCTGATGCAAAAGCAACAAAAGAGTGAATTTTGCAAGGTTTGATTGGAAGTTGGTAATAAAGAATTTGTGGAGATTCTGTCCTGTCTAAAAAACCTATTAATTGTACTTGAAATGTTGTTTTTAGAAGTTCAAAAATCTGAGGTTGCTCTACTTTGAGCGCTTCTTCTGTTTTTTGATAAGCAAAGGGATATCGAGAAGCATCTAGTGATCCTGTTTGAATTTGCGTTACAACTCCAAAATTTATTTGTTCATTTGTTTCGACTAAAACTAAAGACCCAAAGGATGGTAAATTGTCCCATTGCCAACATTGTGCGGTATAATTTGCAAGGGAACTTGCGACAATTTCTGCAAAAAATTTTTTATCGTTATCCATGAAATAATGTTCCAAAGGTTTTGGTTTATTAATGTTTTGAAGATACAAATTGATGGTAATAAATTAAGCCAGTTTTACGAATAAAACTGGCTTAATTTATTTTAATTTTGTGTTTTTATCAATGAAGCATATTTTTATGAATTATTTTGTCTATCTTCTGAGTATCTTGGATCAAGATGTCTAGTTCTAAATTGATTAATAGCCGCTGTTAAATCTAGGGGCGAAATGTGATTCATATTTGCTATACGAATTAACATAGCTGAATCGATTACATGCCCCATTTCTCTTTCATGTAGAAATATTGCATGGGCTAGAAGGTTTATTAAAGCATTGCGTTGAATAGTTTCTGCGTTTTGTTCCTGTTCTATTATTTCTTGTCTATGTCTGAAGGGAGATTCTTTTGCCATTAAGTTTTTGTTTGCTGATATTAAACTTAATATTCCTGTTGTAAGTAAAATTATTTTTTTAAACATATATTTCCTTGTTAATTAATTAATTAAACGTTTCTATTTATTCTTGTTTTTTTAAGACTGAGGAGCTGATTCGCTAGATGGAGAAGTAACTTCCTGCGAAGCTTTTATTTCGCTGGCTGCTATTGCTGCTGCGATCTCTCTGGAATCAATCTCATCTTGTTGTGAAACTGGATAAAATTCATACGTTTGCCTTGCGTCAATACCTTGAGATAAGGGAGGTGTTGATACGCAACGTCGCGATTGCAAAGACCGATTTATATCCCTTCTTGCTTTTAATGATTTTAAAAAACTTTGTCTTTGCAGAGCGTGATCTGCTTTTTTTAATGAAGGCATTAAGGGATTGTCTGTAGATGTTTTTATTTGGGGGACTATAATTGAAGTCAGCAATAATGCTATCAATTTAAATTTAGGTAACATAAATTAACTTTCGTTTTTTAATATTTATTATTTTAAATTAGATTTCTCTAACTAGTTAAATGATTATTCAAATTGTATTTATTATACCTTGAAAAAGAAGCTGCGTAAAATGCCCCTAAATTGGTAAAAAATGAAGATTAGCGATACAAATTTGGCAAAAAACACGAAATTTTATTTAAAATTCCTGGAAAACATAAAAAAAAGAGGAGATTTAAATCTCCTCTTTTTTTTAAATAAACTAATTGTTTTTTAAATTTATTTACCTTGGTAAATGATTTCGACGAAGTTTCATTGATTGTTTTGTGTGTTTGTATTTACCAATATTACATGTGGCTATTTCCAATTCTTCGACAATATCTGATGCGGAGTTTCGGATAAATCTTACAAGGTATGTTGTTGCTTTTTCTTTTCTTATTATTTTAGCAAAAACATATTCGGTTTCAGCTTCCCAATCATCACTTTCTGAATCTATAGGAATTAAAACTATTTCTTGAAAATCAAATGTATTTTCAGGTAAAAAATTATAAACAATAACTTTATTGCCTTTTACAACATATTTATGTTCTGCGTGTAAATTAAAAACTGTTAAAAAACTAAAAAATGCTACTAAAAGAACTTTATTTTTGAACATATATTTCCTTATTTTCTTATAATTATAAAACAAAAAAAGAAGCTATGTTTTAGCTTCTTTTTATATCAATATTCTCATTTAATTTTATGGCGGGGCTGACGAGACTCGAACTCGCGACCTTCCGCGTGACAGGCGGACGCTCTAACCAAACTGAGCTACAGCCCCAAAAAAATGGCTCCTCGAGCAGGATTCGAACCTGCGACCCAACGATTAACAGTCGTTTGCTCTACCAACTGAGCTATCGAGGAATAAACTTTAAATTTGGTGGGCGAAACAGGATTCGAACCTGTGACCCCCTGCTTGTAAGGCAGATGCTCTAACCAGCTGAGCTATTCGCCCTAAACATTTATAGGGCCAAATTTTGGAGAATAAAAATTTCAAGATAAGTTGAATCTTAAATAAAAAGATCGAATAAGTCAAAATGTTTTTTGAAGCGGTTAAAAAATTTGTTAGTGCGAAATTTATTCAAAATTTTTTGAACCCAAAAAACGTGTAAAAATTTATTTCAAGTTAAAACAAAATTTCTAAATGCTTGCTGATTGAGCTGCTAATAAATTTTGTCGCTTTTGGCTCAATAAATAATAAAAATATTATCTTGCAGGATGTGGGAAAAAACATTTAAAATAGCATCCTCATAGCTAAAAAATTTTAAAAATAAAACTAAAAAAAATGAAAAAAGTCTTTAAACTAAAGGGAGCTTTTTATGAAAGCTAAGATCGCAAAAGTTTGCACATCTTTCATTGATGTTCCAGATAAAATTTCTGTAGCCGTTTATTTTGCTGGTTGTTCCATCCGGTGCAAAGGATGCCAAAATAAGGTTTTGTGGGAGCAATCTAGCGGAGAAGATGTTTTGCTTGAGGATTTGCTTAGTAAGGTTCAAGGAAATCCACTAGCAGAATATCTTGTTTTTTTAGGAGGGGAGCCAACTGATCAAATGGGATTTTTGATCGAATTTTGTAAAAAAGAGAAGAGTTTTAAAAAAGCACTTTACACAGGGAGGGAGTTTGAAGTGTTACCAGGGGAGCTGGTTAAAGAATTAGATTTTATAGTTTGTGGGCCTTTTAAAACTGAAGAGTTTGTAGAAGGTAGGTTTCCAGCATCAAAAAATCAAAGAGTTTTTAGAAAGGAAAATGGATCATGGAGTTGCATAACATTTTGAAAAGTGTATCACCAGATTTTTTGGAACTTTATAACAGTACAGATAAATTTTTGCTAAAAGAAGAAGGTATTGCTGTTGAAAATTTAGATGTTTTTTCTATGGCAGACAAGTATGCAAATGAGCAACTAGTTGATATGTCAATCGACAGTAATGCTAATGCGCATGAAGGTAAAGCTTATGGAAATTATATCATGGAAATTTCTAAGGGGTGGTTAAAATTATTAGGCTATTACCGCCTGTATGAACAGTTAAAAAAAGATTATTCGCAAGAAAGAGCTAAAGAGCTTTTGACTTCTATTTTAAATGGAGATTTATATTTTCATGATAGTACATCAATAGAAATTCCTTATTGTTGGGCATATTCGACATATTTTATGTTATCACAAGGATGCCGTTGGGGACAGTTAGAGTCTTTACCTGCACATAATAGAAAATCTTTTCTTGATCAGGTAAAAGAGGTTACCATAGAACTTGCACAAGAACTTGCAGGAGCTGTTGCCATTGGAGATATATTTATTAATTATTCCTACTTTGTAAAAAGAGAAGGTTTAGATTTATCTGATCCTGTTGCAAGAAAATCTATAGAAAATGATTTTCAATCACTTGTTCACACATTAAATAAAAAGCTAAGACCATCTTTTCAGTCCCCATTTTCAAACATTTCAATATTTGATAGACCAAACTTAGAATATCTTTTTGGAGAATCACGTTTTCCAGATGGCTCTGCTCCAGATTTTGATTTGATAGAAGGATTACAGAAAATATTCTGTGATTGGTTCAAAAAAGGAGATCCAACATCAGGTTTACCTTATAGATTTCCTGTTGTTACTTTAAATCTGCGCATTAGTGAAGATCGTCAAATTTTAGATCAAAAATCTTTCGAATATTTTTCTCAGATAAATTTGGAAAAAGGTTGTTTTAATATTTACATATCTTCAGGCAATAAAGTTGCAAGCTGCTGTCGTTTGGTAAATGATTTTGATTTAGCGGGTTGCGATAGCTTTGGAAACGGAGGTCTTTCCTTGGGTTCTCATAGAGTTGTTACTGTAAACTTGGCCCGTCTTGGTTTCATAGCAAAAACCTTTGATGAACTTGTATTTTTATCTAGAAAAAAAATGGAAGAAGCGCGGGATATACTTCTTTCACATCGAAGATTACTTAAAGACAGAATTGATAAGGGTATGATTAATTTTGTTAAAAGGGGAATTGTTTTCGAAGAAAGGTTGTTTAGTACATTTGGAATTAACGGAGTTTATGAAAGTTTAGAACTTTTAGGATATTCTCTTTTGACACAAAAGGGTAAAGATCTTGCAAAATTTTTGCTTGAAGATATTAGAAATTTTTCGCTTGAATCAAATAAACAGTTCAAAGTTCCTTTCAACATCGAACAGGTTCCTGCTGAAAGTTTGGCTATAAAATTTGCAATCAAAGATGCTTATCTTTATGGAATGAACTACAAAATTTATTCAAACCAATTTATTCCACTATCAGTTGATTGTGATATTGCCGACAGAATAGCAATTGATGGTTGTATGTCAAAAAGTTTGACCGGCGGTGGAATTTCTCACATCAATGTTGGTGAAAAATTAACCTCTGTTGATCAAATGAAAAAGTTAATATTGTATGCTGTTAAGTCTGGATGTGAACACTTTGCTGTAAATTATAATTTTGCTGTATGTACAAACAAACATGTTACTGTAAGTGGAAACTCCAAAGTTTGTTCTATTTGTGGAGCTGAAATAATAAATAATTATACTCGCATTATTGGTTATTTTGTACCCGTTTCCTCGTGGAACAAAGGTAGACGAACGGAACATCAAACTAGAGTTTTCAAATCTGAAAATGAAGTAAATGAGAACATAAGTCATTTTGATTTATTTTCTAAAATTGAAAAAAATAATACAGTAACGTTTTAAATAAAAAAAGCGGGTTTATCTATTTTAGTACGCCCGCTTTTTTATTATTAATTTAGGAGACTTATGTCAAAAACTGAATCTAAAAAACCAAAATATGATTTAATCTACGGGCCTCATGCTATTGGTGAAATGTTAAAAGCAAAAAAACGCAAACTGATCTCAATTTACACAACAAAACCTCTTCCAAAATCTTGGGAGCGAATAAAAAAATATTTGCCTCAATCTATTCCAAACATTCAATATATTTCTAAAGATGCGTTAACTAGAATGGCTGGAAGTGATGATCATAATGGAATCATAGCGCTTACTACTCCAGCTCGATTTGCTTCTAAAATGTTCAATCCAAAAGAAAGACCTTTCATTTTACTTCTTGATGCTATCCAAGATGTTAGAAATTTGGGAGCCATTTTACGTTCTGCTTATTGTGTTGGAATCACAAGTGTTGTTTTATGTAGAAAAGGTGGCGCGGAATTAACTCCTGCTGTATATAAAACATCTGCTGGGCTTGCAGAGTATCTTGATATTTATTTTGCACCTTCAATCAATTTCGCTGTAAATGAGATAAAAAATGCAGGATATAATTTATATTTAGCTGTTTTGCAAAATGGTAAAAATGCTCTTGAAGTTGAATATAAAAAGCCAGCTTGTTTGGTAATTGGTAATGAAGAGGTTGGAATATCTAAAGAAGCGCAAAAAAGCGGTTCTTTGATAACTTTGCCTCAAAGCCGTGCCGATGTTTCATTTAATGCATCAGTCGCAGCCGGTATTTTGATGTTTAATATTTTTAACAAAATGAAATAATATGAGATAACTTTTTTCTATTTTAAATTTTTATTTTCATAATATATTGCAATATATTCATTTATTTTTTTATTTTATCCTTGATAAAATGTCATTTATTTTTCTTTAAAATTTGGTAGAAATTATGAAAAATATTTTTTCAAGGTTAATTTTGTTATCGCTTCTTACGCTTCTTTCGTATAGATGTTTTTGTTTATTTAAAAAAGTTTATTTTAAAGTAGCAACCCCCGCGGAGATTCAATTTGAGATCAAAGATTTTTATTCTTCAAAATTTAAAAAGGATGCAGAAGATCTTTTTACAGTATATTTAGATAATCAAAAAAAAGATGAATTTAATCCTGATGCTTTTAGTAAGTTATTGAGTGAAAAAATTCCTGTTTTTAAAAGTCTAAATTGGGATTTGGATTTGCATAAAGTTGCAAAAATAGAAATTTGCGGTTGTCTACCTAAGTTCGTTGTTAATCAAAATTTTATTATTGCAGAAAATTGTAAAGTTTTTCCAAAAGAATATTTTGAACAGTTTGATAATTCAAAACTTAAAGAATTAACTGTTTCTCCAAAATATTGCAAAGGTGAAATTCCTGAATGTTTTTATCAGTTTTTGCAAAAGATTCCATCACCGATTTGGGAAGAGTACACTATTAATTATGAAAAGCCGACTTTTATTAAGCTATCTGGGATCGTAAAAAAGTTTGAAATTATTGTAGATGAAAAGGCTGTTTTTGATAAAACAAAGCTGACCAAACTTGAAGATATTTACCAAGATGTAGAAAATAGAAAATTGCTAAAAAAAAGCTTAAAAAGTGGCACCAAAAAGTTGGCTTTTGATCTTAGGTTTGATAATAGAATTTTGGTGAGCAGATCTGTTTAGTAGGGGGAGGTTGTGATGAGAAAAAAATTATTAAATAAACATTGGGTTGGTATTGATGTTGGAACTTCTAAAATTTGTGTTTTGATTGCAGGTTTAGATCACAATGGAAATATTGAAATATTGGGGATAGGCCAGCATCCATCTGTCGGTTTAAAAAAGGGTGTTGTTGTTGATATAAATTCAACAATTAAATCAATAAAAAAAGCTGTTGAATCTGCGGAAAATATGGCGGGAATAAAAGTCGATTCTGCGGTTGTCGGAATTTCTGGTGGACATATTCAAGCAATAAATTCTCAAGGTGTTGTTGCAATAAAACATGGTGATGTGTCGCAATATGATATTGACAGAGTGATTGATGCAGCTAAGGCTGTGGCTATTCCGCAAGATCGTGAAATTCTTCATATTTTGCCTCAATATTTTAAAATTGATGGACAAGAACTTATAAAAGATTCTATGGGCATGAAAGGCATTAGACTCGAAGCGCAGGTGCATATAATTACAGGTTCCATTTCTTCTGCAAGCAACTTGATAAAATGTTGTGAAGACGCAGGAATCTCTGTCGAAGATATTGTTTTAGAAACTATAGCATCGGCAGATGCAACTTTGAGCGAAGACGAGCGAGAGCTCGGTGTTGGAATGGTTGATATCGGAGCTGGAACTAGTGATTTTGCAATTTATAAAGATGGTAAAATTTTACATTCCAAGGTTGTTCCTGTTGCAGGAAATCATTTTACTCGAGATTTAGCTATAGCTTTTAGAATTCCTCTTGAAACTGCTGAATTTATAAAAAGAAAATACGGAGCAGTAAGTTATAAAAATGTTTTAGGGTTAATAGATAATGCAATAAAAGTTGATGTAGGGCCTGATCTTGTTAAACAGATAAAAACTACAGACATTTGTGATATTTTGATGCCTCGCGCTGAGGAAATGTTGGAATTTATTTTTGATGAAATTATCAAATTTAATCTTAAAAGATTTATGCCATTTGGTTTAGTTTTGACAGGCGGTGGAAGTATGCTTTCAGGCATGAAGGAACTTGCAGAAAATATGTTTGGAATGCCTGTTCGAATTGGATTTCCTCAAAATAATATAAAAACTTCTGGTTTAGAATTCGTTCCAGATTTATTAAAGAGTCCTATTTATTCAACCGGATACGGGTTGCTTTTGTATGCATCAAAAGATAAAGATTTGACACTTGCAAAAAGCATGAATGAAAAAGGGGCTTCTAAAGTTTTTAAACGGATGAAATCTTGGATTTACGATCTTTTTTGATCGATTTTAAAAAGAGGAGAGGATTGTGATAGAACTACACGTAGAGGAACAAAATATTCCAAGAGCTAAAATAAAGGTTCTTGGAGTTGGTGGTGGCGGCGGAAATGCTGTAAATTATATGGTTGAAAGTGATTTGGAAAATGTGGATTTTATTATTGCAAATACAGATGCTCAAGCATTGAACAATTCGCCGGTGGAAAACAAAATTCAGATAGGAGCCAAAGTTACAAAAGGTCTTGGCGCAGGTGCAAATCCTGACATTGGTCGTAGATCGGCCGAAGAAGATATCGAAAATATTGTTAAGCAAATTTCAAATTCTGATATTTTATTTTTAACAGCAGGAATGGGTGGTGGTACCGGAACTGGCGCAACTCCTGTGATTGCAAAGGCTGCAAAAGAACTTGGTGTTTTGACTGTAGCCGTTGTGACGAAACCTTTTGTTTTCGAGGGTAAACGCAGAATGAAACAAGCAGAGGCTGCTATTGAAGAATTGAAAAAAGAAGTTGATACGATGCTTGTGATCCCAAATCAAAAATTACTTTCTTTGGTTGATTCATCTATTTCCATGCTAAATGCTTTTGCGATGGTTAACGACGTTTTAACGCAAGCCGTAAAATGCGTAGCAGATATAATTGTAAAATCAGGACATATAAATGTGGATTTTGCAGATATAAAAGCGATCATGAAGGGAATGGGAATGGCTATCATGGGAACGGGCAGATGCAGTGGCGAAGATAGAGCCACAAAAGCAGCCCTTGACGCAATTAGCTCGCCTCTTCTTGAAGGAATAAGTGTAGACGGAGCTAAAGGTGTACTTATAAATATTACTGGAAGTTCTAATTTGTCTTTGCAAGAGATCCATGATGCAGCAAATGTTATTTATGACAGAGCGAGCGAAGATGCAAATATTATTTTAGGTTCAGTCATTGATGATTCTATGGGCGATGAGGTTTTGGTTACAATTATAGCAACAGGGGTAGATACATTTGTAGAAAAAGAGACTTTATCTTCTATAAAAATTGCATCTCCAGTGCAAGAAAAAGTACACGCCCCAAAATCAGATATTGCTATGGAATTTATCAAACATCATGATAAATTAGAGGAAGTTTCGCAACCTGCTGTTATTGAAAATAAAGAGATACAGATGACATCAGCAGTTGAAGAAATTGACATGCTTGATATGGATGATATAGATACTCCAACTTTTTTGCGTAAGAAAAATAATGATAAAATGGAGCTTGGTTGAAAGGTGAAATGCTTTTAGATTTAGATTTTGCAGAAATATATTTTGGTGATAATGAATTTCAAATAAATATAGAAGGGGCAGACAAAAAGTTGCCCCTTCTTCTTGAACAATTGATGACAGAGGTTAATGCAAAAAAGCTTTTGTTTTTAAATCAAACACATGGAATAGATTTTACGATTATTGATGAAAATTTTATTTTTGAAACTTCGATAAATTTTCGAAAAATTGATGGTGATATAATAATTACAAATCAAAGGAATATAGCGATTGGTGTTTTGACGGCAGATTGCTTGCCTGTTGTAATTTTGGATAAAAAAAATAAAGTTGTGGCGGTAGTTCACTCTGGATGGAAAGGTTCTGTTTTGAATGCAAATGCAATAGCTATTCAGCAGATGCGGAAACAATTTGGTACGCAGTTAAACGATTTACAAATTTATTTTGGTCCCGCTGCAAAAAATTGTTGTTATGAAGTGCAGCAAGATTTTATAGAAAAAAATAAAACATTAAGCATTGAAAAGTTTCTTATAAATCGAGATAAAAAAATATTTTTTGATTTGATTGATTTTAATAAAAAGAATTTGTATAAAATTGGAATCTTAGAAAAGCAGATTAATGATTCAAACTGTTTTTGTACAATTTGCGACACAATATTTTGTTCTTTTCGACGAGAAAAGGATTTCTATCGACAAGCCACGATTGTGGCATTAAAGTAAGAGGCTTCAAATATTCTTTAAACCATTTAGAAGCTTCTTACTTTAACTTTTTTATTCTCCATTTTTAAAAAAATCATCCTCTATGAATATGGCTAGTTTACTTAGGGTTTCTTCTGAAGGGTTTATGAAAGATTTTATTTTATTTCCCCCTAAGTAAAATATTTGAGCGGGCTTTGTTGTTCTAGCTAACGCTTGGAAGTCGAAATTTACTTTTGGAAAATAGTAGGTCAGAACAGCATAAATATTGAAGTAAGAAGTAATCTTCTTGGAATAAACCAAAGGATATCTAATTCGATCGGTTTGATAAAAAATTCCAAAATTTTTTGTTTTTAATTTATCTAATTTAAAATCTAAATGTTTCATATATTTTTTTACTTCTAACGCTAAATCTATTTGATTTACATCTAACCTAAAATTTTTACAAAAATTGTGCATGTCATTTACAATTAATTTTATTTGATTTTGAATAATTGGATTATTTGGAACATTTTGATTAAAGGTTTTGGTATAACAATGGATTTCCGCAGGTGTTGTTACAATTACAAAGTCTATCAATTTATACGAAGGATACTCTGGTATATCTTTAAATTTTCTTCCAGCTATTTTAGTGACATAATTATTAAATTTTTCTCCATTGGAACCATTTATTCCAGGATTTTTAAAAATGGATAAATTAATGAAATAATCATGGTTCATAATTTTTTTTCTTGTTACAAATTCTGTATGTTGTACTGGCTCATCTGCCAATATTAAAATATTGGGATGCTTAGGGGAGATTTTTTTCAAGTGTAAAATATATTCGTTTGCATTTGCGAATTTTGAAATTGTAATATTATTTTGTTCATAATTGGGTATAGACACTGTTAATTGTTGAATTTGTTGCTGGAAATTAGTTACATAATTAGTTGCTGGACCAAGTATGGCTTCTACAGCAGGGTTTATTTTGTAGCTTGGATCAATAACAATGATGTTTAATTTTATGTAGCCCATTTTTATTAATGTTGCGACTATCAAATATTCGAGTAATAATTCTCCCGATGCAAGCGAACATATTGTTAAAACTAAACTTTCATTTGGTCTGAAATGAGTTGTTATTTGTTCTAAAATTTCTTCCACAAATAATATTCTTACTGGAGATGTTGCATTTGGGCAGTCGCACCAATTTAAATTTTTTATTCTGGCTATGTCTTTAATCAAATTTTTTGTAAGGGAATTTTGCACCAGTTTTGCGATTATTTCTTGTGATGCTGAAGCCATTTTTTCTTTTAACCCTAAATAGGTTTGAGGAAATTGATAATCTTGTCCAAATTCGCTTTTGATTTCATTTTCTACGTTTACAAAAATGTGATTAATTGTTTGTGCTGATACTTGCACCGAATTAATACTAAAAAATGCAAAAAAGGTTATAAGAATTTTTAAATATAATCTTTTAAAATTAAACATATTTATCCCTTTATTTGATTAAACATAATATAATTATTTTATATCTTTAATTTACCAATAGTCAATTTAATTAAAAATAATTATAAATTTTTATCACAAGTAATGAAAAAAATAAAACTTTGTTTTTTAAAGATTCTTTGTTAAAGTTTGTAAAATTTTGGCTTTGATATTTCTATTTTTTAAGAGGAGAAGATCATGGTAGAAGAGATAAAACTTTGGCCCAAAAAGTTAAAAGAAGGGCTTGATATAGCTCATAATTTTCATTTTGCTAATTCTACAAAATTGCCCAAGAAAATTAATAAAATAGTTTTTTGTGGAATGGGCGGGTCAGGAATTGCTGGTCGAATTTTAAAATCCTTTTTTGATAAAAAAAGTAAAATTCCAACATTTGCGATTAATTCTTCAGTTTTACCAAATTTTGTTGATAGCGAGACATTGGCGATAGTTATTTCTTATTCTGGAAATACTTGGGAAACGGTAGGGGTTTTAAACTCGTTAGTAAATAAATTTGTGCCTACAATAGTTCTTGCTAATGGCGGTAAGGTGGCAGAAATTGCCGAAAATAAAAATTTACCGTTTATTCTTTTACCTCAAAGTAAAACCCCTCGATCAGCTTTAGGTAATTTTTTAGGTATTTTGTTAGGGTTATTCGATTTGATGGGTTTGCTTGATGGTGGCAAACAAGCAGTTGTGGCATTTGAGAAAATAGCACAGATTTATACTCCTAAATTTGATAATAAATCATGTTTTGAAGATTTTTTAAATTATGTTGGAAGTGATGACTTTTTACAAATTTGGGGTTTAGAAGGGGACTGTGAATCGGCTGCATATAGAGCCCAAACTCAATTTAATGAAAATAGCAAAGTTCAGGCTATTGCTTTATCTTTTCCAGAGTTGACACACAATTTGGTTGTTGGGTTTTCAAAATTTGAGAAAAAACCTAAAATTTTGATGTTTTCCACTGAATTTTTACCTGGCAATCTTGAAATAGCTTTAATTTCAACAGTTGAGCTACTAAAGGACAAGGGAATCTCCCTTTACAAACCGCAGATTTTGGGGGATACTTGGGAGGAACAATTATTTTACATAATTTTGTGGGCTGATTTTGCATCTTATTATCTTGCTTTACACAGAAACGTTGATGCATATCCAGTTAAGATCATCGAAGAATTAAAAAATAAATATAAAGTAAACGGTATTAAGTGAGGTTTTGCATGAAAAAAGATATTCACCCAACAACTCATAAAGTTTTAGCACAATGTGTTTGTGGCAACGCTTTTGAAACATATTCTACAAAAGAATCTATCAGAGTTGATATTTGCTCAAGCTGCCACCCATTCTGCACAGGAACTCAAAAGTTTATCGACGAAGCTGGAAGAATTGAAAAATTCCAAAATCGTTATAACAAAAAAACTAAAAAATAAATTAATAAGTTTTAGCGGAACATTTTCAAATGTTTTTGATTTGTTCCGCTTTTTTAATTTGAGAGATTATGAATTGGGAACAGATCAAAAAAGAATATGAAGAAATTCTCCAAAAACTGTCTTCTTCAAGTTTAGATAATAAAGAGAGAGGTAGACTTCAAAAGTTATCCAGTTTATTTTCTACAGCCATTGAAAAACACGGTCAATTAGTTCATATCGAACAATCTCTAAATGATCTCAAAAAAGATTTAGACACTATCTCCTCAGATGTAGACCTTCTAACTATGTATAAAGAAGAGATAATTCAAAAAGAAAAAACTATTTCATTGTTACAGTCAGAGCTTGAAGATTTACTTTATCCAGCAGATGAAAAAGATTCTGCATCAGTATTTATCGAAATTCGCGCGGGTGCTGGTGGTCAAGAAGCTGCATTGTTCGCATCAGATCTTTTTAAAATGTACTCCAATTATGCATTAACCAAAAGATGGGACGTTTCTATCGCTGATAGCAGTACTACCGATCTTGGTGGTTTCAAAGAAATAATTATTTATATCAAGGGCAAAAATGTTTATAAATATTTGAAATTTGAAGCCGGTGTCCATCGTGTTCAGCGCGTTCCTCGGACTGAAACTGCAGGAAGAATCCATACGTCGACAGTTACTGTTGCAGTTTTACCTGAAGTTGAGGAAGTTGATGTTAGCATCGATCCAAAAGATTTAAGAATAGATGTTTTTAGATCCAGCGGTGCTGGAGGTCAGCATGTTAATACCACAGATTCAGCTGTTCGTATTACTCATATTCCATCTGGTGTTGTTGTAAGTTGTCAGGATGAGCGTTCACAAATCAAAAATCGTGCTAAGGGAATGAAAATTTTACAAGCGCGACTTTATGATTTTGAAAAACAAAAAAAACAATCAGAACTTAGTGTGCAACGTAAAACTATGATAGGAACAGGTGAGCGAAGCGAAAAAATTCGTACTTACAATTTTCCTCAAAATAGAATCACCGATCATCGAATCGATTTAACTTTGAAAAAATTAGATGTTGTAATTGAGGGTGATCTTGACGATTTGATAAATCCATTAGTTGCTTGGGAATTTGAAGAACGCAAAAAGCAAGGATCACTAATTAAACTCGTTTAGTTAAAAAATTTTTGTACTCTAAATAAAAATAGCAGTAGAAATTCTACTGCTATTTTTTATATTAATATTTTAAATTAATCAAATTAATACATTCCACCAGGCATTCCACCCATTGCACCTGGATTCATAGCTGGTTTATCTTCGGGAATGTCACAGATGATTGTTTCTGTTGTTAATAACAATCCAGCAATTGATGCTGCGTGTTGTAGAGCAGATCTTGAAACTTTTGCAGGATCTACAATTCCGTTTTTGATCATATCTACGAACTGTTCTGTCCTAGCATCAAATCCAAAATTCATATCAGGATTGTTTTTTATTTTGTCCACGATGACAGATGGTTCTGCACCTGCGTTGGATACAATTATTCTAAGCGGTTCTTCAAGAGCTCTTGTAACAATTCTGATACCTGCTTTTTGTTCATCGCTTAAGTTTTTGAGATTTTCGAGAGATTTTTGCGCACGAAGGAGAGCAACTCCGCCACCAGGTACTATTCCTTCTTCGACAGCTGCTCGAGTTGCGTGCAATGCATCTTCGACTCTATCTTTTTTTTCTTTCATTTCTGTTTCTGTTGCTGCGCCAACTTTGATGATAGCAACTCCGCCAGAAATTTTTGCAAGTCTTGTTTGTAATTTTTCTTTGTCATAATCAGATGTAGATTTTTCAATTTCTGCTTTGATTTGTGCAACTCGTGCGGCGATTTCTTTTTGAGCGCCTTTTCCATCAACGATTGTGCAGTTGTCTTTTGTAATGATTACTTTTTTAGCGGAACCAAGATCGCTGAATGTAACATTTTCAAGTTTTACGCCAAGCTCTTCTGATACAACTTTTCCACCTGTTAGGATAGAAATATCTTGAAGCATAGCTTTTCGTCTATCACCAAATTCTGGAGCTTTGATTGCTGAGACTTTGATGGTGCCGCGCATTTTGTTTACAACTAATGTTGCAAGTGCTTCGCCTTCAATGTCTTCTGCTATGATAAATAGTGATGCACCCTGCTTTGCGATTTGTTCAAGTATCGGAAGCAAATCTTTCATGCTTGTTACTTTTTTATCGCAAATTAAAATAGCAGGATTATCAAGAACAGATTCCATTTTTTCTGCATCAGTTACAAAATATGGAGATAAGTAACCTCTATCAAATTGCATACCTTCTACAGTTTCAAGTTCGCTTTCCATTCCTTTAGCTTCTTCAACCGTTATAACTCCATCGCGACCTACTTTTTCCATAGCGTCTGCGATTAGGTTACCAATAGATGTATCAGAATTTGCTGAAATGGTTGCAACTTGCGCGATTTCAGTTTTGCTTTTGATAGGTTTTGCAATTCTTTTGATTTCTTCGATAACAATTTCAACAGCTTTATCGATTCCTCTTTTGATTTCGATTGCGCTTGCGCCTGTTACAACGCTTTTTAGACCTTCTCGATAAATTGCTTGTGTGAGTACGGTTGCTGTTGTTGTTCCGTCTCCTGCGATATCAGCTGTTTTTGAAGCAACTTCTCTTACTGCTTGTGCGCCGATATTTTCAAATTTATCTTTTAGTTCGATCTCTTTTGCAACTGTTACACCGTCTTTGGTGATTATTGGAGAGCCGAATGATTTTTCGATAGCAACGTTACGACCCTTGGGTCCGAGCGTGACTTTTACAGCGTCTCCGAGAGTATTTACGCCGATTAAAATTTTGGATCTTGCTTCGTCACCGAATAAAATTTGTTTTGCCATATTTTTCTCCTAAAAATTATTTTGAAAAAATTAACTTACAATACCTAAAATTTCTTCTTCTTTAAGTATTAGATATTCTTGACCTTCTAATTTGATTTCTGTGCCAGAATATTTTCCAAAAATGATTTTATCGCCAACTTTGACTGTCAGAGCCTTAATTGAACCGTCGTTTGTTATTTTGCCATTTCCGATTGCTTTTACTTCTGCGATTTGTGTTTTTTCTTTTGCTGTATCTGGGATTATGATGCCACTTGAAGTTGTTTCTTCATCTTCGATTCTTTGAACCAAAACTCTGTCGTATAAAGGACTTATTTTTTTTGCCATTTTATAGACCCCTTTCTAAAATTTTTAAGATTTATTTAGTTTAATACTTAAAATATTATAACCGTTCATCAAGAAAAATTATAAGTTAAAAATATAAAAATTCAATATATTTTTGTTTTGGTGTTTTAAGATTTAAAATAAAGGTAAAAGAAGAGGGCGCAATTTCAATATCTGAGTCCGATCTTATAAGATAATTTAACTGAAGTTGTATTAAATTAAATAAGTAAATATGACTAAAATAAAATTTTTGATTTATATAGAATAATTTTTTAGAATTGCTCGGATAAAAAAACTTCTTTTTTGAACTTGTAACTTTTTACTTTTATAGAGGCGAGCTCTTATAGAGTACTCAAAGTATGAGATTGGTCAAATTTAAAGTTGTTTTTTCAAAGAGAAAATTTATTCAACGTTGTGGTTTGCTTTTTTTCAATTCGAATTATTCTACTCCGCCAGAAAACCTCAAGGCTTTTAGATTGGTGATGCATGGCGAGTAGAACCCTTCGTAGCTCCATGAGAGCGAAGTAGGGTTGGCTTCGAAGAATTACGCGTGATACACGCTTCATTTACCGATGCAGAAATTTTTGAATACAGAATCTAATGTTTGTTCGTTTATATTTTTGCCTGTTAGTTGTGATAATGTTTCCAAAATATCTTTTAAATTCATGGCTGCTATTTCGTATCCTTCGTATTTTTCAAAGATATTAACGAAAGTTTCTTTTAGTTTGTTTTCGATATTTGTTAATGTTTCAAAATGACGCTTGTTAAGGAGATATGGTGAATTGAATTGTTTAAATATGATGTTAATTTTTTCTTGTATTTTATTTTCAAGTTCTTTTATGCCTGCGTTTGTGATTGCGGATACTTTGATAGGGTCGATATTAACATTAAGTATGGAAATAATTTGTTTTGCAGAATTTTGTTGTAAATCGATTTTATTTAATACCAAAATTATTTTTTCGCGATATTTTTCTAAAGCTTCTTTGTATGATTCTATCTGCTCTTGCGAAAGTTTATCTACAGCAGAAATAATCAAAAGCAAAATATCTGCACTGCATGCTTCTTGCAAAGATCGTTCTATTCCTTGTTGCTCAATCAAGTTTTCCGTTTTGCGCAAACCCGCTGTATCTATAAATGTCCAAAAATTTCCATCTTTGCATACTCCCGCTTCGACGCTGTCACGAGTTGTTCCTGCAACATCAGTAACGATTGATCTTTCTTTTTTGATCAATGCATTGAACAAAGTAGACTTACCTACATTCACGCTTCCGAGAAGTGATATGCGCAAGCCTTCTTTTATTTGCAATGAATGAGAATAATTTTCTTTTATTTTTTCTAATTTTTTAAAAATTAAATCAAATTGATTTTTTATTATTTGATCAAATTGGACATCACGTTGTTCTTCATCCAGAAATTCAAAACTAGCTTCTACAAGTGCAAGTAATTTTGTTATTTCTTCTTCAATTTCTTTGATAAAAGATGAAAGGGAGCCTTTTAATTGTTCAAGCGATTTTTTTAAAACGACTTCATTTTGTGCAGCTATAAGTTCGTTTATAGATTCAGCTTGGATCAAATCTATTTTACCATTTAAAAATGCTCTTTTGGAAAATTCGCCATTTTCTGCTGCGCGTGCACCATTTGAAATGCATAGTTCAATTATTTTTTTAATGATGAAAGGATTGTTATGACAGCTTATTTCTATACAATCTTGTCCAGTAAATGTTTTTGGGGCTTTCATCAAAAAGAATAGAACATCATCGATGATACTGTTTGATGTGTGATCGAATATTTTGCCGAAATGGATTGTATGAGTTTTTTGATTAGATAAAAGTTTATTGTTTTGCAATTTTGAAATTTTATCTACGATTTCAACCACACCATTTCCGCTTAAACGGATAATAGCTAATGCGCCTGCTCCGACTGGGGAGCAAAGTGCAACTATTGGTTCTTCATCTTTTGTCAAAAAACTCATTATCCCTAACTTCTAATAGATGTTATGGCAAGTCTGTGACCGCCAAATTTGCGTTTGTATTTTCTTTTTAAAAATTGCATTAACAAAAATGCAAATCCGGAAAAAAGTAAACGTTCGTTATTTACATTTTCTATTACAGGTTTGTCAAAAATGATTTTTAATAAATGTTGATTTACAGAAACCGTAAATGTTGATTTGAGATTCATTAGATTGACCAACTCGGTTATCCAATTATTTACGTCTTTTACTAAATCGTTATTCCATTTGCCATAAGCAAATGCTGCGGAATCATTTTGTGATGAGTTTGAATTTTGTTTTTCTTCACCTTGATATTGTTGTTTTTTGTAAGGTGCCTGAGCTGGCACTGGTTTATTATCTTTAAACTTTTGTGCATTACCTGGCAGTACGCTTGACTTATCTGTATTGATGTAAGCTTTGGGTTGTGATTTATTTGTAGATTTAGAAAATACGTTGAAGTCATATGATAGAGAGACGACAGCCATTTTTTTTACAAATCCGAAGAAATTTTTTTCTTCTTTGCTAAAAACTTTGACATTAAATTCTTTTGGCTCTCCAGCTTTTTGCCATGCTTTGGCAACCGCTTTAGCTATTGAAGAATCTTCTTGTAGAATCGATTTCATTTGTTAAATCCTTTGGTCAAATTCAAATTTGAGGGTTAAAAATATTTTTAAATAATAAAAGTTAAAAAATAAGTTATTTAAAAATCATAAATTAATAAAAAACAAAAACAGGCTCGAAAAGTAAATGAAAATATAAAAAAATAGGTAAAAAATAAGAAAAATGAATTTACTTTTCTCTAAAAAATGTACCAGAATTACTTTTCGATTACAACAGGGAAAATTAAGTAAAATTTTGGAGCGGGAAACGGGATTTGAACCCGCGACCCTTGCCTTGGCAAGGCAATGCTCTACCACTGAGCTATTCCCGCATAAAAATTCAAAGAAGATGTCCCAAATTTATCTTTAAAAGATCCGGTTGTCAAACAAAATTTTGGAGCGGGAAACGGGGGTTGAACCCGCGGCCCTTGCCTTGGGAAGGCAATGCTCTACCACTGAGCTATTCCCGCACAAATTTATAGAGAAAACTTTAGATTAATTTTTGGTAGATGTAAACAGTAAAAAGGGGCGATGTTTAAATCGCCCCTTTTTACTGTTAGTTTTGTGACCTATTTATCTTGCGAATAAAGATCGAGTTCTATTTAAATCTCTAACTGCTTATTCGCCTGAAATTTCGATTGATCTAGAAATTTGTCCAGGAATTGATTCAGAAACAAAGCCTTCTGCTTTAAGTTTTTGTTTTAACTCTGCCGGAAGAGAGTCAAAAATACTTTTAAATTTTGGTTCAGAATCTAAATTTATAGGTCGTTCTTTGCAAGCATTAATAAATAGTGCTTGTTGGAGGGTTATTCTTTTAGGTATAAAAACTCTGTAAGTATTATCTTCTAATCTAGTAAAAATTACACCGTTAGAAGCTGAAGCTTTTGTAATAGTATGTCCTGCTATTTCTAAAGGTTGAGGACTAGATAAACTCTTGTCAGGATTTATAGTCAAAATTTTGTAAGTATTATCTTCTAATTTAGCAGTAATTACACCGTTAGAAGCTGAAGCTTTTGTAATAGTATGTCCCGCTATTTCTAAAGGTTGTAGGCTATTGTCAGGATTAATAGTCAAAATTCTGTAAGTAAAATCGTCTAATGTAGCAACAATTACACCGTTAGAAGCTGAAGCATCTATAATAGTATGTCCCGCTATTTCTAGAGGTTGTAGGCTTTTGTCAGGATTTATAACCCAAACTCTGTTAGCATTATCTTCTAATCGAACCGTCATTACACCGTCATAAATATTAGCATATAGAAAAGTATGTCCCGCTATTTCTAAAGGTTGTAGGTCATTGTCAGGATTTATAACCCAAACTCTGTCAGTATTATCGTCTAATTTAGCAACAATTACACCATTTTCAGCTGAAGCATATTGAATAGTATGTCCCTCTATTTCTAAAGGTTGAGGACTAGATAAACTATTGTCAGTATTTATAGTCCAATATCTATAGGTATTATCTTCTAATTTAGCAACAATTACACCGTTAGTAGATGTAGCTTTTCTAATAGTATGTCCCTCTATTTCTAAAGGTTGAGGACTAGATAAACTCTTGTTAGGATTTATAGTCAAAATTTTGTAAGTATTATCTTCTAATTTAGCAATAATTAGACCGTTAGAAGCTGAAGCATATTGAATAGTATGTCCCTCTATTTCTAAAGGTTGAGGACTAGATAAACTCTTGTCAGGATTAATAGTCAAAATTTTGTAAGTATTATCTTCTAATCTAGTAAAAATTACACCGTTAGAAGCTGAAGCAAATTCAATAGTATGTCCTGCTATTTCTAAAGGTTGTAGGCTATTGTCAGGATTAATAGTCAAAATTCTGTAAGTATTATCGTTTAATGTAGCAACAATTACACCGTTAGAAGATGTAGCTTCTATAATAGTATGTCCCGCTATTTCTAGAGGTTGTAGGCTATTGTCAGGATTAATAGTCCAATATCTGTAAGTATTATCTTCTAATTGAGCAACAATTACACCGTTATTAAATTTAACACATTTGATAGTATGTCCCGCTATTTCTAAATCGTTAAGGAAGCAGCAAAAATTAGAATTTTTTGTAAGTTGCTTCAATAAATCATGTGGTAAAAAATTTGTTGCAGTATTGAATTCTTCAGATTCAATAAAAGATTCGGGATTTTGTCTAAAACTTTCAATTAATTCTGTAGAGTTACTTATTTGTTTAATTGTTTCATTAAGTATTTGTGGAATATCTAAGAAGTTAACAGCAAGTAAAAGTTGCCTTTGTTGCTGTAATGAATAGCTCATAATTTTTGCAGTTAGTTCTGTTCGGGCAGTTTCTATTTCTTCTTTTGTAGATTCAGGATCATTTATTATTTTGACGTTTGGTAATAAAAGTTCAATTAGTCTCCATTGCTCAGATGTTATTTCAGGTAGAAGAATAGGGTCAGAGTTTATTGTCAAATTAGAAGCATCTAACATACTGTTAATCATTTTAGAACATGTTAAAAGTTCTAACTTTAATGTAATGATCTGATCATCAGAAGTTTTTATAGAAATTGATTTGTTCTGAATAAAATGTTGAGCTGTAAATTCCTCGAGGTTCTTAAGTTTCAAAGCTTGAGTAATTAACCTGAGATCTTTTAAATCATCTGGAGATCGTCTTGAAATATCTCCTTTTATTTGATTTTGTAAGGTTTGTATTTGTTCATTTTTTGTTTTAATTCCTTTTTCTGCGTCATTTTTCCTTTTGATTTGCGCGCGATCAATTGCTATCAAAGAAGTTGCGTGTTGCAGCATGTTTTCGAAGATGTGTAATTCTTTTTTTGCTTCTTCAATTTGAATTAGTGTATCTAAAATAAAAGTAGCTTTTGAAAATTGTTCGAAAGAGAAGGGAGCTTCATCAAAATAAAAGAATGGTTTATAACGATCATCAATTGTATGTTGTTCCCTTACAAGATGTCTATCAGGACCAACTTTTGTAAATGTAATTGTGATTGCCTTACTAAAAGTTGCAATCAAAACAGATCCAAGCAATGCGAATTTAACGATTTTTGACATATTTTTCATAAATAACTCCATTTCTTTATATTTATACGCTAATTGAATTTATAGTATAAACAATCATAGCTTAATAAATTATAATTGCAACAGGGGGGGTGCCGAAATTGGGTGTTTTTGATGTATTTTAACGTGAGTTCGATAATTAAAAAACATTAAAAAGCGGTGAATTTATACCCTTTTTCGTCATCCTTGCGAAAGCTAGGATCCATACTTTCCCAACTTATTTTGATAAGCTAATAATGAATTAATTTACTTTCATAAATTATTTTAACACTTTATATACTCTATTTTATTTTGAAATTCGCTGATGGATCCTAGCTTTCGCAAGGATGACAAAATAGGACATTTTGCTGCATCACTAAAAAATATTTAATTATCAAGTTCGCGTTATTTTAAATTTATTAGAACAGATTTTGCTGATTTTCTTTGATTTTTTCGAAATTTTTGAGAAATGAATCGCGGTGAATAATTGATTTTGGGGTTTGATTTTAAGAAAGTGAAGGATTTTTTTAGAGAAATTTGGTTGCGGGGGCTGGATTTGAACCAGCGACCTTTGGGTTATGAGCCCAACGAGCTACCAGGCTGCTCTACCCCGCGACGTATTAATTTCGAAAGTAATGTCAGAGTATAGTCAATTTTTATACGTGTCAAATTAATTTGCGGCATTTTTAAAATATTTTCATTTAGATTACACTATAAAATCGTTGTTTCTATGTTTTGCTACAAATTTAAAAAAGTTATAAAAATGAAAATTGCAGTTCTTGTTTCCGGTGGGGTCGATAGTTCCGTTGTCTTAAAGCTTTTAAAAGATCAAGGACATGACTTAACCGCATTTTATTTAAAGATTTGGCTTGAGGATGAGCTTTCATATCTTGGAAGTTGTCCTTGGGAAGAAGATTTACAGTATGTTACTGATCTTTGCCAAATGTTAAACGTTCCATTGCAAGTTGTTTCTATGCAAAAAGAATACCATGAAAAAGTCGTTGCTTATACTATAGCAGAAGTTGCTGCTGGTAGAACTCCAAATCCTGATGTTTTGTGTAATCAGCATATTAAGTTTGGTATTTTCTACGACAAAATCGGTAAAGATTTTGACAAAGTCGCAACTGGGCATTACGCACAAATCGAAGAAATTGATGGAAAATATTTTCTAAAGCGATCGCCTGATCAAATTAAAGATCAAACATATTTTTTATGTAATTTATCTCAAACTCAACTATCCAAAGCGATTTTTCCCATAGGTCATCTTGAAAAAAGTGAAGTTCGTTCTCTTGCAGAGCGATTTAACTTGCCAACCAAAGCAAGGAAGGATAGCCAAGGAATATGTTTTTTGGGCAAATTCGATTTTCGCGATTTCCTAGCGCATCACCTTGGTGAAAAAGAGGGTAATATTTTAGAATTTGGTACAAATAAACTGCTGGGTCATCATAAAGGCCATTGGTTCTACACAATTGGGCAGAGACAAGGTATTTGTCTTTCTGCGGGACCATGGTATGTGGTTGCAAAAGAGCCTGCTCAAAATATTATTTATGTTTCAAACCATTATGAACAAATTGATGATTTGCGACTTTCTTTCGAAGTTGAAAAATTTAATTGGTTTGAAGGAAAAAATCCAAGCAAAAAAGATTTGCTTGTAAAAGTGCGTCACCGCTCGATTCCAAAGCAGTGTTCTTTAAATTTCATTAATGCAAATTTGGCAGAAGTTATTTTATCACAAAAAGATCAAGGAATTGCATCAGGTCAGTTTGCAACATTTTATGATGGTGAAATTTGTTTGGGTGGTGGAGTAATAAAATAGCCTCGGAAATTTATTAAATTTCCGAGGCTTCTGTTAGTTTGTGATTTTGTTTCTTTTATTTTTTATACATCATCTGATAATGGGATATCTTGAAGATCTAATGTTTTAGGAAAAAACATTGGAATATTAAAATGGTAGCTTTGTTCCCTGATCTTACAAGCAATTCTCAAAATATTTTGATCAGTTAAGAAGTTTACACCTTGAATTGTTGCTTCATCATTTAGAATGTTTATTTGTTTTTCTAAATAAAAAAATTGATCTACTGGATGTTTTTCAAATATTAATAAAATTGAGGCCCTTTCTTGCGCGATTGGTGAAAGAGTAACTAACAGTATAGAATTACCATTTCTTAATTCAACATTGTTAATTTGGTGAGTAACGTTTATTGGCCTTGATTTAGGGGTGGTATCTGGGTTGTTAACAAAGGCAATTTCTTCTAATATGTTCAAATTTCCATAGTTTGTGCGTGCATGTTCAACGCTTAAAAATTGTTCTAAATCAATACTTATTTTTTGTGCTGTTGTATAGTTAGTGTGAGGGAGACGTGAAATCCTTAGTGTTGGTTCAAAAAAAGTAGATTCATATATTTCTAAACATAAATCTTTAAATTCTACTAAAGTATTTGGATTATCAGGGTTTATGTAACACATGCGATTTGTAGGGCTTCCATCATTCTCTGATATTGTATAAAAATCTCCAACGCAATGAATTTGACTAGCGATTGTTAATGTAAATAAGCTAAATAATAATGATATTTTTTTCATAAAAATATTTCCTTAGTTTTTAAATTAAAAAATTAAAATATTGACCTAATAAAAAATGAATTAATGCACCAAGTGCAAGAAATGGACCAAATGGAATTGGTGTATTTTTTCCTTGCTTTGTAAACAATAGATAACAAACGCCAATTAGGAGTCCTATTGTTGAACTAATCATCAAAGTAGTCCAAACTCCAAAAATTCCTAGAAATGAACCTATAAGCGCAAGCATCTCTGCATCGCCTATTCCAAGTCCATTTTTGCCTGTGAAAAATTTGAAAATTTTTGCGGTTAAAAACAAAATTAAATATCCAGATGTTGCTCCAATTAAACTTTCTAAAAAAGATATTTCTAAAAAGTTAAAAAATGAAAAAATAAATCCGACAGGTACAAGCCAAAGGGTGAAGCATTGTGGAATAATGAGCGCTTCAAGGTCTGTTCTTGTTGCTGCGATTAGCGCTCCAAAAAATATAGAGTATGCAAAAAATGATTTTATAGATTGAATTGCAAATACAAAATTTGAAGATTCAAAAAATAATGAAATACCAAAAAATTTTATAAAAACTAAAAGTAAAACTGTGGTTGTTAAAGCTTCGATGAAAGGGTAAAGCGGAGAAATATTTTTTTTGCAGTTACGACACTTGCCTCTAAGAAAGATCCAAGAAATTAGAGGAATATTATCATACCAAGTGATTATATTTTCACAATTAGGGCAAAATGAACGTGCTTTGAGGATTGATTTATCAAATGCGATTCGAAATGCGAGCATGTTAATAAAAGAGCCAATACAAAGAAAAATTAAAATTAAAAAAATGAAAAAAAACATTTTATTTTTTAATTCCAGCTTTTAGAAGATCGTGAATATGAATCAATCCGATTACTTTTTTTTGATTTTCGACAACAACTAAGCTTGTGATATTAATATTTTCCATTTTGATCAAAGCGTCGTATGCAAGCTCATCCGGAGAAATAGTTTTGGGGAATGGCGTCATAATTTCAAATGCTTTTTTTTCAAAAACTAAATTTCCAAGTTCGCATGCGCGTCGTAAATCTCCATCAGTTATTATCCCAAGTAGATTTTTGTGATCATCAACGACGATCCCAACTCCAAGCTTTTTTTTGGTGATTGTTAAAATAAAATTTTGAAAAGGCGCATCTTTTGCGATGAATGGTAAATTTGAATCGGGATGCATGAGCGATTTAACTTTAAGAAGAAGATTTTTGCCAAGCGATCCGCCAGGATGAAACTTTGCGAAATCATTTTTTGTAAAACCTTTTATTTTACTTGTTGCCACTGCAAGTGCATCACCAAATGCAAGCATAATTGTAGAACTGCTTGTAGGTGCTAAATTCATCTCACAAGCTTCTCGTGCAAATGGAAGTTGAACAACTAAACCGGAATGATTTGAAAGTGAGCCGCTAGAACAGCAGATTAGGGCTGTATCATTTCCTTGTGATGATAACACTTGTAAAACTTGTTCGAGTTCGACACCGCTACCGCTTTTGGATAAAGCTATGAAAAGGTCGGAAGATTGTAACATTCCAAGATCGCCATGCAGTGCGTCTGCGGGATGAATAAAAGTGGAAGGAATGCCAAGACTTGCAAATGTAGCGACTATTTTTCGTCCTATCAATCCCGATTTTCCCATTCCGCTGAAAACTACTCGTCCATTGCAGCACAATATTTTTTCTGTTAAATTTACCGCTTCTTGTGGAAAATTGTTTGCAACATTTGCGATGGCAAGCGATTCTTCTTTTAGTACGAAAATAATATCGTTTTTGATTTCTTCAAGTATTAGTGGAGAAATTAAAGCGTTTTTTTTAGAATTTTTTTTGGATAAAGAGATGTTTTGCACGATATTTTTCTTTGAATTTTAAATCTATTTATTTTATTTGTCGTTTTGCAATTTACTATCTGCTTGTTTTGCTTTATCTAAAAGTTCTTCAATTTTTCTACTCTTCTCCAATATCTCGTCATACTTAAAAAGTAAATCTGGTGTGAAGCGAGATTGTCTAGATTTTGATAACGCTTTTCGCACTGAGGGTTTATATAATGTTAAAACTTTTAAAGCATTATCAAAGACTTCTTTTGACGGTGCTTCAAAATACACAAAACACATTCCTTCTCCTTCAGAAAACTCTACTCTTGAAGGTCTAATAGAAATTAGGAGCGGCTCATTTTGTGAAATTGTAAAGATAAGGTTTGAAAGCTCGCGCAAAAAAAACGATTTTCGTCGTTCTTTTTTTATCACACTCAAATTTTTATTGTGCATTTGATTTAATCGTTTAACGCAGCCTTAATGAGATTATTTTTGATAGCTCTCATGAGACGTTTTCTTCTTTTTTGTGTTTGTGGTTCAAAATAAACTTGTCGTTTCATATCTCGAACTACACCTTCTCGTTCAATTCTTTTCTTTAATTGTTTGAGAGCTCTTTCGATGTTTCCGTCTACTTTTATTGCGATGTTAAAAGATTTTGACATTAAAATCTACCTCTTTCTAAGGAAAGTGATTATAAAAAATTTATTAATTCAATGTTTAATTTATAGGGTAAAACCTATATTTTGTCAAAAAATATCCCAAAACCGTCTTTTTTTTAAAAAGAGAATCTAAAACCGCCCATTAAGGTTAGAGTTCTTAATATTCTATTGCCTGTAATTGGAAATTGAATTGCGCCTCCGAATGCAAGCTCCGGTGTTATATCATAGTCCATTCCAAAGTTTATCATTTGGCTAGTCCATTCGGATTCTTTTTCGGCTTGAACAGGTCTAAATGCCGCAGCTTTTGTAGCATCTGATTCATTTAATTGGATGGTATCTTGTTCTTTTCGGGAATAAATGTAGTTAAAATACATCGAAAGTTTATCTAGGAAATAGTGTGAGGAAAAACCAGTATTAAATTTCCATGCAGTTCCGAGCCGTTTCCTTACAGTTGTTTTCCAAGGGAAAATGCCAAGTTGAGTAGAGTTAGGTGAGATTTGCGTATCTCCTGCGGATGGCATTCTATAATTTCCGATAGTTTTATGTCCGAAGAATGTTACGCCACCCCCAACACTAACCATAATTGTTTCTGGGAAGTCAAAGTTGATTGCGCCTTCGGCTGTGTAACCCATAAATCCATCATTTCCTGTTGGAATTGAAAAGGCCATGTCTTGATCCTTTTTGGATCCTGAAGGTAGCCACATTCCTATAGCAAGAAATGGTTTGACTATCACAGCACTGTGACCATTTTCATCGTCCATTCCAAACGCGTCGTAATAACTTAATTCAATATGTGTATCTTCTAGTGTTGTTTTGTTTACTTTATTAATGTTTAAACCTATTTCATCCATGATTTGATTTCGCTTGCTATCAACCATCAAATAAGTATCTGTTACCATCATATCTGAATAGGTATAGCCATAAGAACTGTAGGATCCGTCAGCGGAAACATTAAAGGTCATATCATTAAATGTTGGTGTTTGTTTATAGTTTGTTAATCCTCCACGGATTGTGAAGGCGAATTTGCTGAATTTTATTTGAAGTTTTCCTCGAATTCCAAATTTTTCATGTTGCAGTGGGATTGAAAAATAACCCAAGTTTCCAGACGTATCTGTAAAAGTAGGTTCTACAAAACTTTTGGAAGTTGCTGGAGGAACAAGGTTTGTTAACGCATCGTACATTGTTGGATGTGATCCATCATTTAAGGAGTGATTTGGAGATGCTTGATAACCTTGGAGTAATCCGATCATATTCCAACGACCATTTCGATCGCCGCAAGGCACTTTGGAGCCGGATCCGTTTTTTGCGCCAGATGCGTGTTGATAATATGGCAAAATATCGATGCTACAGACCTGTTCCTTTTTATTATCGACATGCGGGGACTGTCCCTTTTTTTTATCGCTGTATTTCTCGATGTAAGGTATATGACCTGCGATTTCATGGAAGATAGCGGGATCATGATAAATTGCTGCTGGAGCAGTTGCAAAAGTATCTTTATTAAAAATAAATAACGATAAAATTAGCGGAATAAGTTTTATTTTAGTTTTGAGAGAAGTCTTCATTACATTCCTTTTTTACTAAAAATTAGAATAATACTTTTTCGAATATATATAAAAATATCAGTCAATTGTAGATTGGCAAGAAAATATACTCTTTAGCTAATATTTTTAACTAGTTTTAAAAGATGAAAATAAAATATTTTTTAAATTTTTTTGTATGGATTATTAATTATTTTCCAAATTTCATCCGAAAATAAAACTAATGATTCTTCCATGTATTTTTCTACGATTTCAAATTGTTCTTCTTTATATTTAAATTTTGTTGTTTGGAATACATCACCGTTTGTTTTTTTTGCTTTGTTATAAAAATACAGTATTGTTGGTTTTCCATATGGAACCTGTTGTGAGGCTTTTTCTCCATAAAAGATTTTCATTGTTGTTGCAACATTTAAATTATTAGATTTTTTTGTAAAAGATTGTGGCTTTTTTAAAGATGTGAATTGGATATAATTTTTTTTCAAATACCTTGCGACTTTTTGCAGTTCGGTAAATTTTCCATCAGTGCAACCATCTGATGAATCGCAGATAAAAATTATTTGGCAAGATCTTCTTATAAGAGGTATTAGAGGTATATTAGATATAAATCCTCCGTCCTTGATTAACAAATAATCTTCTTTGGATAAATAATTATTTTGTCCTTTACCAAAGTTTGGAATTAGTGGAGGCATAACGCTGCCATAGTTTACAGAGTTAACAACCTCTTTCCAGATGGTTGATAAAGTTTTTTGTTCTTTTTTGATTTTGCTATTAACTTTTTCTTTTAAAAATTTAACGACATCTGTTGGGTTTACACTGTAAGCACTTCCAAATAGCGCCATAAAAAAGTCTATATTGTGTGGATGCGAAAATTCTTTTTCTAGTGATTTTTCTAAATTATCCATAGAACATCCGCAGTTTAAAAAATCACTCCAGATGCAGCATGGAGAAACATCCGCCATTTCATAAAAGTTTTTGTGAAACCAAGGTAAACAAAAGATAGATGTATATTTTGATAGATTGAGAGCTGCGGTGCAGATAGGAAATGGAAAGGATGTTGGGTCTTGTGGTAATAGTTGTGAATATTTTGTATTGGATAGTTCTTTGTTCGTGTGAAATACTTGGTTTGCGATAAGTTTACCCCAAGTGTCAATTGCGCGAATTTTTTCTGAAAAAATATCATTTAAGATGTCATCATCTATAAATGAATGTTGCAAATTTTGTTTTAAATTATTTTTTATTTTGGTCAATGAATCCATGTCGGATGACGTTTTGTTTGCTAGGAGATAACACAATGACCATGTTGATCCAGATAGCGCTGTAAAATAACTAGTTGTATCGAGAATGCCTATTCTCTTTGCGCCCAAAATAAATCCTAGGGTTGAAATGGCTGCTCTGTTTCCACCCCCGCTGCAAGCAATACCTATCATTGGAATATTTGGGTGATTTTGTTTTATATAATTTTGTCTTATTGAGTTGTATTGTGCTTCAACTTGGCATATTGCGCATAATAAATTTTTAGAGTTAAAAGCTATTAAAGAACAGCAAATAAGAATTTTGAAAATTTTATTCATTTAATCTCCTTTTTATTTTGATTTTGATTTTTACAATTGTTATAAACTCAACTGTTTTATTGCAATAATTTAAAAAATAAATTTAAAATTGTTCTCATAAAACTAAAAAAATTTAAATTTATAAAAAGAGAAAAATGTGAATACAAAATTCATGAAAATGGCAATCGAAAAAGCTTACGAAGGTATCAAGTCGGGCAATACACCTTTTGGCGCATGTATAGTCAAAGATGAAAATATAATTAGTTGTGAACATAACATTGTTTGGCAAAGTACAGATATAACTGCGCATGCAGAGATAAATGCGATTCGCGTTGCTTGTAAAAAATTAAATTCTATAGATTTGTCAGGATGCAGTATTTATTCCACATGTGAGCCTTGCCCTATGTGTTTTAGCGCTTGCCACTGGGCCAAAATTGATAAGATAATTTTTGGAACCGAAATTAAAGATGCACAAATTATTGGTTTTAATGAATTAACAGTTTCAAACGATCAGATGAAATCAATTGGCAAAAGTAAGATTGAAATTGTAAAACATTTTATGTATGACGAAAATTTGAAGTTGTTTAAAGATTGGGCCGCGCTGAAGAACAAAAAAGTTTATTGAGGTTTTTATGATTCTTGAAAAGCATTTGGAATATATTCTATTTCCATTTTTGTTTCATTGTAGATGATAGTTGCTACATCAAATCTGCAAATCTTATCATAAATGTTATTTTCGACAATGTAGCGCTTTGCTGTAGCGATAATCTTTTTTTGTTTGCTGTGTGTGACGACGGATGCGATTTGGAAATATAGATTTTTTCTGGTTTTTACTTCTATGAATGCTACGACATCTTCTTTTTGTGCGATGATATCGATTTCTCCAAATCGTGTTCTAAAATTCTGTTCCAAGATTTTAAAACCTTTATTTTCAAGAAATTTGGCGACATAGTTTTCGCCGCAAAAGCCTAGTTTTTTGGAATCATTCATTAGAAAATAAATTCGTCTTTCTTCTTCTCAACTAAGTTTTGAGCCATTGCAACATACTGAGAGTTTACAAAGCGATTGTTTAGTTGTTGAAGCTTTTCTTGCTCGAGTTCTTTGTTGTGTTCATGGTGAGCAAGTTTTAGCTCGAGATACAAAATTTGAGGTTCTAGATCTTTATGCTTTTTTGTGTGCACTTCTTTGAGATAATCGAGTCTTGCTTGTGCTGACTTGTACATTCCACGTCTTACATAAAAGTTGTAAACAAATATTTCATGGTCGATTAGCATTTTTTCGCATGTGAATTTGATATCGCGGATTTCTTTTGAAAATTTTTCCGACTTTTCATAAAGAGCTAAATATTTTTCACTTTTTTTGAGAGCTTTTTTCACATTTGTTTGGTCATGGTTGACGCCATATGTTTGGCGGAATTTACATAAAATTCCTCGATAGTTTGCAAACTCTGCAAGTTGATCGGAAGGATTATTTTTGTAATATTTTTTGTAGCATTGATACGCGGCTTCGTACTCTTTTTTATCAAAATATATGTTTGCCAACGCTAATTTATAATCTTTTAGGTTAGGTGCGTCTGGGTACTCTTCCATCATTTGTTCCAAAACTTCGATAGCTTCGGAGCGCTTTTTTTTACTTATTAAGTTTTCAGCACGAGTTTTTAATGATTCGAATGATGTTGTTTCATGTTTATGTTTTTTCACGCAAGAAAATAAGCCTAAAACCATTACTAGCGAAATTAGGTGAAAAATGCTTCTTTTTTTGATAAACATTTTGGTCTCCAAAAAGTTACTTTGAATAAATTTTTAATAGGATTAGCTTAGCAAGATTTTAGGATTCGTAAAATAAAGAAATTTTTAACCAATTTTGGTATTAACTTTATGGTTTGGAATGTACAAATTTGTACAAAAAAATGAGTATTTATGAGTGAAATAGGATAAAAATCAGATTTTTAGAAATTTTAAAATCATTAGCATTAAGATCCATGTTGATTCACTAGCGAATACTCCCGACCAAAATGGGTAGAATTTTTCCAATTCTTGTTTAAACAGATTTTTTGTCACAATGGCGCTAAGACCGCCTATGATTAAACCAATCGAAAGACCATTGGGCATCAAAATTCCGCAAAGTACCATTGTAGGGTTGATTTTTGCAAATTTTAAAATTAATCCAAAAACGATACCCAAAAATACGGTAGTGAAGTTAAAAAATGAAGTTTTGATCAAAAGCGCACGAGCCATCGCTTTGTATGCGAAAAGTTCTGGGGTGCCAAGTTGAAAATTATTGAATATTGCCCAGAAAAATGCGCCAATTACAAGTGATGTTATTATAAGGCCTGCCCATTGATACTTTTGGATTTTTCTAAATTTGATATTGCAAAGTTCTCCGATTTTATAGTCGAAAAGCAAATCAGAAGCTGCGGCTGCACAGACATTGAAAAATACACATAGTATTGTTATTTGGAAAAAGGTTAGATCAAAAAACATTATGGTTGGCAGCATGACGAATGTTGCAAATCTTCCAAATGGAACTAACCCAACTTTGCCGCCCATCCAGCTGATTTGATACGTAGCTAATATTGTTAACAAAATTATGAAAACTTGTGCGCCAAATGAAAATTTTAGATAAGAGAAAAAGATAAAAGTTGCTAGTAAGATTAAGATAGGTTCAAGTTTGAGCAACTTGGATTGTTTTAATTTTTCTAATGAAAAGGCAAAATAATTGTTAGATGAAAGTTTTTTAAGATTTAAAAACTTGAAAAGTATTTGAGGTACTTTGGTCAAAATTATAATAGCTTCAGTTAAAATTAATCCGCTGCAAAAAGCCATATTAAAAGAGTTTTGTGATTGAATTTGCAAAAAACCAAAAGAGATTGACTGAATATGCAAATTTAAAGGGTTTAAAACAAAATATTTTGAAAATATTCCAACTATTAATGGAACAGCAATGGTTGTCCCGCTCATGAATCCAACAGCCCAAAGGGTAGGACCAAGGAATAGATTTAACGCGAATTCAGTTCCCAAAAAAGATTGAAAAGGGTAAATGGTAACAGGGAAAATGCTTTTAAATTTGAATAATCCATCTCTTAGAAGACAAAAAATAGAAGTAATCAAAAATCCCCAAAATAAACTTGCTGTTTGTTTTACTTTGTCTTTGGTATTAATGATTTTGTAGATCATATGGCTGACTGGAAATTGAAGATTTTCTTTGTAAATTAATCGCTCGCTAAATATTCGTGCGAGGTTTATTCCAAGTCCGCCTGCAATTAAACAGGTGATTGCGATGAAGATGCAAAATTTTATAGGTGATTTGAGCAAATGGTGAAAGTCAATTGGATTTAAAAAATATAACATTGGAAGTGTAAAACCTAAACCTGTTGCGACTATTCCTCCAATTGAACCTGTTGTTTGCGTCAAAATAATTTTTTCAGTCATTTTTTCTTGAGATATTTTACTTCTAATTATTTTGAGGATGAAGCTTGAAATGAGTACTAGCGTAGGAGCTATCCAAGGTCCAGATCCGGTTGCCATGGAAACATATGCAAGTATGCAGCAAGATATGACGGTAAAAAACGAGCCCAGCGTTACAACTATTAAATCCATCTAAAAACCTTGATTTATTATTTTAATAAATAACATGTTGCATACTATCAAAAACTGTTCCGTGAGTAAAATGCCTACCCCCCTGCTTACAAATCTGTTTTAATTTAGTATGCTTCGAGCATAAATTTATAAAACTTTTTTCCCTTCACCCCTGAAAGGATTTTATGTCTAAAGATGTAGTCTTTAAACCTTCTGAAAAATTATCCAAAAAGGCTTGGATAGATTCGCTCGAAAAATATAAAGAATTATATAATTATTCTATAAAAAATCCTGACGAATTTTGGGGTAAAATCTCACATCAGCTTTCATGGTTTAAAAATTGGGACAAGGTTAAAAGTGGAAGCTTTTTAGATGTAGATTTTAAGTTTTATGAAGGCGGCAAATTAAACGCATCTTATAACTGTTTAGATAGGCATATTGAAAAAGGATTTGGAGATCAAACTGCAATTGTTTGGCAAGGTAACGGCGAAAACGAAGTAATTATTTACACTTACAAACAGTTGCTTGCTGAAGTCGAAAAATTTGCAAATGTTTTAAAAAAGTTTGGAGTGCAAAAAGGAGATAGAGTTTGTCTTTATATGCAGATGATTCCTCAGCTTGCGATAGCAACACTTGCGTGCAGCCGAATTGGCGCTGTGCACTCAATAGTTTTTGGCGCATTTAGCGCAGAAGCACTCAAAGATAGGATAAATGATGCGACTTGCAAAATTGTTGTAACGCAAAATTATGCAGTTCGTGGTGCAAAGCAAAATATTGCTATGAAAGAAAATGTCGATAAAGCGTTGCATGATACACCATCTGTAGAAACAGTGATTGTTGTCAATAGAAACGGACAAGATGTTGCCATGGAAAATGGACGAGATTTTTGGTGGCATGAAGAAATGGAGAAAGCAGAAGAGCATTGTGCTCCTGAAATTATGGATGCGGAAGATTCTCTGTTTATTCTTTACACATCAGGTTCTACTGGAAAACCAAAAGGTGTGCAACATACAACTGGTGGATATTTAGTTTATGCATCTTACACTCATCAAATGGTTTTTGACTATCATCCTGGCGAGATTTACTGGTGCACTGCAGATCTCGGTTGGATCACAGGACATTCATATGTTTTGTATGGCCCGCTAGTTAATCGTGCAACAACCATAATGTTTGAAGGAACATTAAATTATCCTGACTTTGGACGTTACTGGTCAATTATCGAAAAGTTCAAAGTAAATAAATTTTATACTTCGCCAACAGCGCTTCGTTCTTTGATGAAAGAAGGCGATAGTTTTCCACAAAAATATGATTTATCATCACTACAAATTTTGGGATCTGTTGGAGAGCCGATTAAAGAACCAGAGTGGTATTGGTATTACAATGTTATAGGCAAAGGTAATTGTCCGATAATGGACACTTGGTGGCAGACTGAAAATGGTGGATTTTTGATTTCACCATTTCCTGGAGCAACCCCTCTAAAACCTGGATCTGCAACATTTCCGTTTTTGGGTATTGAGCCTGCTTTGGTTAATGAAAATGGAGAAGAAATAAAGGAGCCAAATAGTTCTGGATATCTTGTGATAAAAAATCCATGGCCGGGTATTACAAGAACATTATATGGTGATCATGAGCGCTTTAAAAAGACATATTTTGAAAAGTTTCCAGGGTATTATTTGAGTGGTGATGAAGCTTATAGGGATGAAGATGGATATTTTTGGATAGTTGGTAGGGTTGATGATGTTTTGAATGTTTCAGGCCATCGAATTGGTACTGCTGAAGTCGAAAATGCTATCGGCAAAACTATCGGTGTTGCAGAAGCGGCCGTTGTCGGTTGTCCTCATGAAATTAAAGGTGAGAGTATTCATGCATATGTTATTCTGATGACAGAGATTTCTGGAAGTGATGAAATGTGCAAAAGTATTTTAATTTCTGTGACAGAGCATATCGGACCACATGCAAAGCCGGATAAAATATTTTTTGTAGAAAGTTTACCAAAAACTCGCTCTGGCAAAATTATGCGTCGTATTTTGCGTAATATGTCGCTTGGTAAAACCGAATTTGGTGATATTTCTACACTAGAAGATTCATCTTTGCTCGGTAAAAAATAAAAGATTAAAAGAGAAGAGACAAAATTTTATTTTTGTCTCTTCTCTTTTAAATACTTTTATTGGGCTAAAGCTTCATCTAAAATTTTTTGAATTTCTTGGAATTGTAGATTTGTTAAGGTTGTAAGTTTTTGCGAAATTAATTTTTGTATTTCAAATTTAATATAGTCATTTGTAACTGTAGGAAGAGCGCCTTTAATCCACTGATAAAAATTTATAAAAAATGGGTAAAACTCAGGATCTTGTGGAATTGGTTTAGCTAAAATAATTTTGATTATTTCAAATTTATTATAGCCATCTGTAACAGTAGGAAGAGTGTCTTTAATCCACTGATAAAAATTTATAAAAAATGGATTAAACTCAGGATCTTGTGGAATTGGTTTAGCTAAAATATTTCCGATTATTTCAAATTTATTATAGTCATTTGTAACGGTAGGAAGAGCGCCTTTAATCCACTGATAAAAATTTATAAAAAATGGATTAAACTCAGGATCTTGTGGAATTGGTTTAGCTAAAATAATTTTGATTATTTCAAATTTATAGTCATTTGTAATATAAGGAAGAGTACCTTTGATCCACTGATAAAAATTTATAAAAGTTGATTTAAACTCAGCATCTTGTGGAATTGGTTTTACTAAAATATTTCTGATTATTGAACCTTTAGCATCTTTAAGTGTACTGGAAGGAAGCGTATTTTTGATCCACTTATAAACTTCAGGATTAGAATGATTAAATGGTTGTTTTAATAGAGCGGAAATAATACTGCATTTGGAAGTATCTGTAAGATTTTTGAAAATCTCTAAAGAAGGATAAAAAACTTTAAAAATATGAAATTCTACGTTATCCCAAAAGGCGTTTTGAGAATATTCGTCATTAGGTATTTTACTGTAAATATTTCTAATAAGATTGATTTTAATTTCATCAGAAATTTTCGAGTCTTTAACTAAAATTTTTACTAATTTAATTGTATTTTCAGGTATTCTTAGATTTTGCATGAAATATGAAAAATATTTATAAAGTAAAGGTACATCTAATTTTAGGCCATCTAACCCTCCAAATAAATTTAAGAAAAAGACTAATTTTAAATCTTGATAAGGATTAGTAGTAAATTTTTGTGACTTAAAAAAATCAAAAGATTTTAGAGAAAAGAGATTTTCTGCTTTAGGAGGATATTCCATTACAAATTCTTCAGGATAAAATATCCATTTAATAATTAATTCTGTTGCTTTTTTTTGAATAGTAATATTTAAAGTAAGATTTTTGTCATTAGTATTTGGATCTTGATTAGGTTCTATATCAGTTATTTTTACTTTATCTAGAGTAAATTTATTTTTAAGACTTTCTAATTTTGCTTTTGAATTTTCTCCATCTAATTTACCAACTAAATGTTGAATAACAAGGAGCATATTTTTAAGTCCAACGTCAATTTCGCACTTCTTATAGGCATATTGAACATCCTCAAGGTTTGAAACGACACGAGCCAGACTATTATGAGCTTGTTGGGTATAAATATTACTTAAGTCATGAGTTTTAAAAAAATCTATTAACTGCTGTTTTGCACCGATTTGTTCTAAAATAGAGGTATCAAAATTTCTAGTTTGAGGATCAAAAATTAGAGCAATAAAAAGGTTTAAAAGAGAAGTTTCGGCGCAATCAGGGAAAACAGTTTCTCGGACAAGAGTCGCTAAGCTCATAGTAACTGCATCAGGAAGAAGATTTTCAAAAACATGAAAACCCAAATAAGAGATAGCTAAATTTTCAAGATTGTTAATATCAGGAGATATTGATTTTGTAAGATTAAAATATTTTGTTTGATCAAATCCTTGAGCATTCATATTTTGTTGCATTATCGAAATAAACTGTTCTTTTGTTAAAGAGGTTTGTCCCAATTTAGAATTAATGTTGTTATTAAATAAAATAGATTTATTATTCAAAGTTGAATAAATACCCCAGAGAAGATCGATAAAATCGTTAGGATGATTAGATTTTTTCCAATGCAAAGCCAGTAAAATATAAGTTGTTAAGTAAGTAGGGTATATGTGATTTTCTTCTTGAATAGCTTTGATCAAAGAATCTATAAAAGAAGTTTTGAATTTTTGATATGCAGGATCTGCAATTATATCACGTTTTGAGACTTCATCCTTTTTTAACTTAGTTAATAATCCGATTTTTACTTTTAAGGGATCAATTTTACTTTTTATTAGAAGCTTTGATTCTCTCGCAATGAGATCTTTTTTGGATTGAATCCATCTTTTTTTTAAATTTGGATCTTTTAATTCACTTTTTAACTTAGTTATTTTTGCATCTTGAGCTATTAAACTTTCAACATTATCCAAAACAAGAGACATTTCTTTTTTGGTTTTTTTTATTGCATTATCAAAGTATTGTTTAAGTCCTTCTTTAATTTTAAGAGTGTTATTTAATTCGAAAGCTACAATAAAGCTGTCTAATTCAGTTTTTAAAATTTGAGGATTACTTCTATGATTTTCGATAATTCCAATTAATATGCCAATGTCTTGCGGCTCAAAGTGACTTGCAATTTTAGTAGGTAAATATGTTGCATCGAAAGTTACATTATCGTGATGTAAAAAGAATAGTTCTTGAGCCAGTTTAACCATTCCATGATTTTGGTTTCCGTAACGGTAAAGATTTTCTAAAAAAGGAGAGTGCCACAAGATAGCACCCCATGTTGGTGATAAATGGTTACTTTCGGCAGGCAAGACAGAGTTTTCAGGTTTAAAAACATTTTGAAAAGTTTTGATATAAGTTACTGATAGTTCGCCTGAAATGGTTGTTGAAATAAAACAAAATAACAATAAAAATTTTATAACTATTTTATTCATCTAATCTCTCCCAATTTTATAAAATACAAGATGTTTTAGATTATTTTTGGGAGAGCAAAAAAGTCAATGAATTACTGCAAAAGAAAAAGTATGCGATTTAAAAAATTTAGTTTTTGATTGAATAGTTTTAAAAACCTTCTTTTTCAATTTCGAAAGCCAAATCTTTTCCAGCGGTTTTTATGATTTTGCCATTTTGCATTACATGAACAAATTGACAATCAAGGTAATGCAAAATTCTTGGATAATGTGTGATTATTAAAAAAGAAATGGATGGATTTTCACTTTTGATTTTTAAAAGATTTTCACAGACATTTTTGAGTGCATCGACATCGAGTCCAGAGTCTATCTCATCTAGAATAATTAACTTTGGGTTGAGCAGTGAAATTTGCAAAATTTCCGCGACTTTTTTTTCTCCGCCAGAAAATCCAAAATTTAAAGGCCGGTTTAAGAACTCTTCTTTGATTTTGAGGGATTTGCATTTTATATCTAAAAGCTCTTTAAATGTTTTTAGATCAACTTTTTTTTCTTTATTGATGTTGTTATAGATTGTATAAAGAAAATCGAATAGGGTAATGCCTTCTATCTCATAAGGCATTTGAAATGCGAGTAAAATTCCAAGTTTTGCACGTTTGTCCGCAGATAGATTATTTATTTCTTGATTTGCAAACTTTATAGATCCTTTTTCAATTTTATATTTAGGACTTCCCGCGATCGTGAATGCAAGTGAACTTTTGCCACTTCCATTTGGACCCATGATGGTATGAATTTCGCCTGGTTTAATTTCTAAATTAATTCCATTTAAAATTTTTTTATCTTCAACGCAGACATTTAAATCTTTTATAATTAGCCCCAAATTCATCCGGTTTTCCCTCTTATTTAAGAACATTTTGCATGAAGAAAATATATATAAATTTATAAAAAATTAGTAGGTAATTGTTTATTTAGTTTTGTTTAATTTTCGTCTTTTTAAAATTATGTAAATAATTATCAGTAAAATTGCAAAAATTCCAATTATGTATGCACTGTTATGTAGTATTGAACCTAGGGTAGCATTTACGGTTTTTCTCGTTACTGGTAAAACAGATGCCAGTTTGGAGGCTAAAATAGCTAATTTATGTTTTAAAAGATAATTAACTGAAAAAGCAAAACTGAAAATTATAGCAATGGATGGAATAAGAACTAAAAAAAGAGGTTTGGTTAGATATCTGGCGTTTAAAGAAGGCCATTTTCCAATATTGCAAATTAATACAATCAACAAGCCCAAAATTAAACTAGTTAAGACAATACTTAAATTATTAAAAGGTAATCCTGTATTGAACGTATGTTGTCCAGAAAAAAATAATGGCAATGGTGCAAAAATTGGTGGAATTGGTAGAAATAGTGGAAAAAAGAAGTGTTTCTTTTTGGTAATTGCTTCCAAGATAAAAAACTTTGATACGATAAAATTGCTTATGTAGCAGTAGAAAATTATAGAAATAAATGACATTAAAAATATTTTGATTGCTTCTAATATTTTTTTATTTTTTGTATCCATCATTCCCCCCAATTTTAATACAAAAATTTTCTAAAAAATTAAGATAGAATTTTTATTGGATTTACTGGATGATTTTTAAAAAGAACTTCAAAATGAAGGTGATCTCCATTTCTGCCCATCACAAATCCAGTATTCCCAACATAAGCTATTAAATCACCTTTTTTTACCACCGCGCCAGGTTTCACAAGAATTTTGTGCAAATGAGCATAGCGACTTTTGAAGTTTTTATTATGTTTGATAAGGACCATGTTTCCATAAGCATTTGCTTTTGCTGCAATTTCAACTTCTCCTCTTGCAGATGCAAAAACAGGAGTCCATTTTGGTGCTGCGAGATCTATGCCTGCGTGCACCCTGCCGCGAGCCCTCATGCTGCCGAAAGGACTACTAATGTAATATCTACCTTTAAGAGGCCAGTTGAATATTTGTTTTCTTTTTAGATATTCAGCAAATCGTGAAAAAGTTATTTTTGCAGGATTTTTTATCGTAATTGAATTTAAAGCTTGGTTTTGTTGATTTTCTAGAGGTTGAATATTTGAAGAAGTATTTGGGGTTTTTAAAGAAATATCGCTTACGGCATGTTTATTTAAGATAAGTAAGTCGTTAGGATTAGCTTTAGATTTGAGGCTTGTTTTCCGCGCTGAATATTTTTTTCTCAGGGAGCGAACTTTTAGTTTTCGATGTTTTGTTGTTTTTGAAATTTTTTTTGTGATAGTAGAATGTTTTTTATGTGATCGATGAGAGTGAAATGCTTTTAGATAAGATATCTGCAAAGTACAACATAAAATCAAAAAACATTTGGTAATTAAGCTCCCTGAGTTTTTCATCATTTAGCCTTTTTTTAAAAGGTTTTTATTTTTATTTATCATCTCCAAGGGAGTTACCTACGACTCCACCTACAGTACCGCCTGCTACTGCTCCAACTGCAGCGCCAACACCGTCACCGGCTAATGCTCCTATACCGGCACCAGCGGCTGCTCCTATAAGTACTCCACCGACTGTTTTTTCTTTCTTTGTGCATCCAGAAAAAACAACTGCAGATGCGCCTAAAAGTGTTAAACAAGCAACTGCTTTGATAAGATTTTTTTTCATATCTCTCCTTTGCTTTTTTGTTATAAAGGTTATATACAATTATTGATCTTTTGTCACTATGTTTATTCTTGTTGACTATTTTAAGTTTATTAGATGAATCACATAGAAGAAATATTTTGCAGGTTTTTCATCTTATTTGTGCTAAAACAGTTCTTATTTTTATTTGATTTTTAATAAAATTATTTAATTGAGCAATTTATTAAAGATGACAAAATTTGATTTTGCTCTAAAACTCTTTGTTGTTTTAAAATTTTTACTTGTCTTACAGCGATAATTATTCCAACAATTGTCATAAGTAGAAAAAGCATTGTAAATAAAGCTTTTTTTTTCTTTTTCAAAATATGTTTTAAATAGAAAAATGCAAAAAACCATAAAACCAATAAAATTATTTGAAAATAAAAAATTGGAAAGTGAAAAAAATAAGATAATCCTGCTTTTTTATACCATATTTCACACGTGCAAGGTGTTGAAATAATAAAGGATAAAAGTAGGGAAAGTTTAACGATTTTACTTTTGTATATGTTTGTTAAACCAGCTACGAATTTTGTTACTAAATTCTTCTTCTGTTTCATTTTCTTTCACAAAAATTGGAGTTCCTATAGTTATTTTAATATCGCTTGCTCGTGGATCTAAAAGAAGGCTATTTTTTTTCATAATTTCATTTGCACCCAAAATAGCTACAGGGATTACGGGACGGTTTAATTTTTTTGCAAGCAAGTAAAAGCCTCCCAAAAATTCTCCTAATTTGCCATCAGTGGATCTTGTTCCCTCTGGAAAAAGTAAGACACTTAAATTGTATTTTTGAGCGAGCTTGTAGGCCCTAATTAGAGCTTGTGTTGATTGTTTTGGATTTTCTTTATTTATAAGAGCGTGCATTCTTTGTAAAAGTTTTCCAAAAAGTGGAATTTTTGCATAAGATTGTTTGCTGATCCAAATATGTGGATGTTTTCCAACTACATATTCTGCTAATGGAATATCTAAAGCGGAAGCGTGGTTCATCACAAAAATGGCAGGGTGTTTATAAAAATCTGGAAGATCTTCTTTTTCTTTTTTTATTTTTACTACTAAAAATGCAAAAAAGACTAAAAGGCTGTTCCATTGATTAGTGAAGAAAAAATAAAGTTTTTTGTGTCTTTTATTTTCGGGAAGATAGGAGATGAGTAAGCATAATGGCAAATAAAATGAAGTTACGATGAACCAGAAAATGTATGTTCTTATTGTTTTGTATGTTTTTATCATTTGAAAAATAATTTGTGATTAGCGTGTTTGATTTTGAGATAAAAGGTTGTTATCAGGGAAATAAATATTATCGACGCAGCAGATAGAATAATGAATTCTAAGCTACCCAAAACAAAATTGGTTAAAATATTAATGATGTAAGGAGATTTTTTGAAAATTATTGTTGGTAGTTGGATTGTTTTAAAAAAGCCATATCCAAATAATCCAATTAATCCGATAGAAAAAAATAAAGGATAATAATAAAAGACCATTTTAAAAGAATTTATTATTGAGGTAAAAATGTTTCCAAAGTTGCCATCCGAATCAAGTTGAAATAGAGATGCTGTGATAATTAATGGTGCTAAAATAACAAAAAGGGCAAAGATAAACAGTCTTAAAAAAGAGCAACATAAATAATTTCTAATCAAATGTGGGACAAACATAAATGCGATTAAAATTATATTTAAACAAAAACTTGGAAATTTTTTTAAATTTTTTACCAAATAAGAATTGTCTTTAATGTTAACGGATGGTCTTGACAGAAGAAGAATGAGAAAGAAAAAGAAAATGCTGGGGATAAAAAGTATGAAAAATTTGAAAAATAGATTTAAGTTAATTTTGAAAACATCTTTTATATATTCAATTGAGTACAAAAAAATTAAAAAAAGATAAAGGCTTTGGAAGTTTTTTAGCAAGGTTTGCCATGATTTTACGAAAGAATTTATTGTGATTAGTAAGCTAATTTTTAAATCTGACCATTTATAAAATTCAAAAGAATTTTTAAAACAAGAGGTTACTGAATTTAAATTATCCATAATTATTAAAATCTCTTAACGTTTACCAAAACTTTGTAAACAAATAATTAAAATTTTATTTTTTGATGATAACATATGAAAATCAATCTTATTGTTAAACATCTTAGGATTTTTTTTATTAAAAATCAAAACATTGCTTTTTTGATTGATGAATTTATGAAATTTATTTTGAAAAAGCGTAAAAAAGTGCAATTAATTATTTTTGTTTGACATTTAGAAAATATTATTATTAATCTGAAATTAGTTAAGTTGCGTAATAACTTACATATTTTTTACAAGTGAATAATATTAAGTGTTTAAATTTAGGTATTAAAAAACGAAAAATAGATAAGAATATGGCAAGAAAAGGTCAAAAATTATTAATAGTTGAGTCTCCCGCCAAAATTAAAACAATCTCCAAGTTTTTGGGAGATGATTTTGCTATTACATCCACTTTCGGTCATATCAAAGATTTGCCACCAAAGTCACTTGGAATAGATATAAAAAAGAAAAAAGATCATTTTGTATTTGATATTGAATATGAAACTATCAAAGATAAAGAAAAAGTTATTAATGATATTAATAGACTTGCAAAGAATGCAGAAGAGGTTTATTTGGCAACAGATCCTGATCGGGAAGGGGAAATAATATCTTGGCATGTTGAGCAAGAAATCGAAAAAATTATCAAAGACAAAGATAAAATTTATCGAATAACATTCAACGAAATAACAAAACCTGCAATTTTAGAAGCTATAAATAATAAATCAGTTGTAGATGTCAAAAAGGTAAATGCGCAGCAAGCTCGAAGAGTTTTAGACCGACTTGTTGGTTATGAAGTATCTCCAATTTTGTGGAGAAAAATCAAAAAAGGTTTATCTGCTGGAAGAGTACAGTCTGTTGCTCTTTATCTGATTTGCGATCGCGAAGAAAAAGTTGTTAGTTTTAAGCCTGAAGAATATTGGTCTATTCATGGTCTTTTCCAGACCAAAGAAGCTTCGATTTTGGCTGAACTTGTAAAGATTAGTAACAAAAATATCAAAGTAAGCAGTAAGGCTGAAGCTGATAAAATATTAGAAGAGTTAAAAAAACAAAGTTACGTTGTAACGGATGTTACGGAAAAGAAGCGTTCCAAAAGCCCGCTTCCTCCATTTATGACTAGTACATTGCAGCAGGCTGCTTTTAATTTACTTGGTTTTTCTGTTGATAAAACTATGTTATTAGCCCAAAAACTTTATGAAGGTATTCCTCTCTCTGATCCAAGCAAACCAGAGGCTTTGATCACTTATATGCGTACCGATTCCTTGCGAATTTCAGATACTGCGATCAAGGCAGCAAGAGAATATCTTGAAGAAGAATTTGGAAAAGATTATTTACCAAAAACTCCAAATGTTTATTCCAAAAAAGCAGCGCAAGATGCGCACGAAGCTGTTCGTCCTGTTGATATAAACATTTCCCCTGAATTTGTTAAAAAATATTTACCGCCAGCTGAAGCAAAACTTTATGAATTAATTTGGAAACGTTTTGTCGCTTCACAAATGACTCCTGCAGAATATATGCAGCGCCAGGTTTCAATCGAAGGTGGAAAGTATTTATTTAGAGTTACAGGTTCGACGTTACTTTTTGATGGTTATTTAAAAGTATATCAAGCAGATGATGAAGAAGAAAAAGATGAAACATCTGTAAAAATTCCAAAAGAAATCGAAAAAAATAAATCACTAGATCTTTCCAAAATAGATCCAAAACAACATTTTACCCAGCCGCCGGCTCGTTATACTGAAGCTTCGCTTGTTAAAGAGATGGAGAAGCTTGGAATTGGTCGACCAAGTACATATGCGGCTACTCTCTCTACGATTCAAAAAAGAGATTATGTAACAAAAGATAAAAAAAGATTTGTTCCTACAGAGCTTGGTAAGACTGTAAGTAAAATGCTTGTAGAAAATTTGCCAGATATTATGAATGTTAAGTTCACAGCAAAAATGGAAGAAGATCTTGATAAAATAGCTCAAGGTGAAATTGAGCGAGATATTGTTTTAGAAATTTTCTATGAAAATTTTGTCAAAGATTTAAAGACTTTCGGTGGTGAAGCTGCTACCAAAAAATCTGTGGAAACAGATCTTGAATGTCCTAAATGCAAAAGCAAATTGGTTATTCGATTTGGAAAAGCAGGAGAATTTTTGGGATGCAGTAAATATCCTGAATGTTCTTTTACTTCCAATTTCATTAGAAATGCAACGGATGGAAGTTTGCAATTAGTTCAAACTCAAGAAGAAGTTGTGTCTGATATAAAATGTCCACAGTGCGGCCGAAATCTTATCCAAAAGTTTGGAAAATACGGTCCATTTTTAACATGTCCTGGTTATCCAGAATGTAAGTATATTCATCAAGAATCACTAGGTTTCCCATGTCCTTTGTGCAAAGGTAAAATTTTAAAGCGCAAATGGAAGGGTGGATCTTTCTGGGGTTGTGGCAACTATCCAAAATGTAAATTTGCGATCTTTGGCGAAGTTGAAGAAGAGAAATGTCCAAAATGTGGCGCCTTGTATCTTTTGGTCAAAAAAGATAAAGAAGGTAACGTTACATTAAGTTGTGCAACTCAAGGCTGCGATTTTTCAAAAAAAATCTAAAAAACTGAATTGCATCAAAAAATAGAAAGTTCTTTGAGCTTTTTTTCAACTATATTGTGATCGTTGCAAACTATTCCATCAATACCTAATAATTTTCCAGCACGAATATTTTCTTCTAGATCATCAATGAAAATCGATTCTTCTGCTTTTAAATCATATTTTGAAAGTAAAGTTTGATATATTTCAGGCTCGGGTTTGATTTTATTTACTTGATAAGAAATTACAGCTCCGTCAATACGATTGAAAAACTCATATTGTGATGCTGCTTTTTCATAAAGATCTTTAGGATAATTGGAAAGCAAATAAACTTTATACCCTTTGGTTTGTGCTAGATTTAGCCAATTTACTCCTTGTTCTATTGGTTGAAGATAGCTTGGTAACATTTCTAAAAAATCTAGAAAATATTGTTTTTCCTTTTTTGATGTATAAAGTTTAGCCAGTTCTTGTTGAGTTGTGGTACCACGGTCATAATCAGACCAATTTTTTGTTCCGAAGGCTTTGAAAATATTACGTGATTCATCTTCATTTATTTTATTTATTTTGAGCATATCCGTAATAAATTTTTCTGGATTCCATTGTATTAATACCTTACCTAAATCGAAGATAATATTACGATATTTTATGTGAGGTTTATTTGCGGGTGTTATTTGTAGGTTTATCATTGTTAACTCCAGATTCTTTTAAAAATATAGATTTTAGTAACTTCTGTTTTTTAGAATAAACGTAAATTTTATAATAATTCAAAATAAAAAAGGAAAATAGTGAATTATAAAAAATTAATTTTTAAATTTTTACTTGGTTGTTTATTTGTAAGTTTGATAGCTTTTACATTTTTTGTTTATCAATTTTTTAAGATGCAAAAACAGATTGATACCAACTTGCAAAAGAGCATTTCCAAAGAGATGGATTATGCAACTAATTATATTAGTAATCATTTCCAAAAATTTAAAAAATTAGTTTCAGATTTTAGACAAATAATCGATAAGAAAAAACTTTTGAGCGAAAAAGAGTTATACAATTTGATTGAGGATACTGTTAAGAAAAATCAAGATTTGCACGGTCTTGTACTAGCTTATGAGCCGGGTATTTTTGAAAAAAAAGATAGATTTTCAATTTTTATTATACGATCAGATAATCTTATAGAGCCGCGACCTATACAATACGATTACACTCTTCCTCGAGATAAAAAAAAGGGAATAACAAGTTGGTATTATTATCCAATCAATTTTGGTCCATCGTTAACAGAACCTTACTGGGGAACAGCTATAAAGGGACATGTGATAGCTTATGGAGAACCCCTTTATGCTCCAAATCCGCTAAAAGATGCTAAGCCAATTGGTGCTATTTCTGCCTTGCATAGACTTGATAATGTGCGTTCAATGGTAAATAATTTGTCGCTTGGTAAGCGTGGATATGCATTTGTCATTTCTGAAATTGATGGGAAGTTTGCATCGCATCCTATTGAGGAATATTACAGAAATGATAAATCTATTTTTGATGTTGCTAAAGAGCGAAAAAATAAAGATCTTGAAAGAGTTGGTTATGAGATTTTGAAAAATAAGCAGGGTAAAACTTCTTTTGTTAATGAAAAGACAGGCCAAAAAGCGATTATTTATTATAAACCTATTCCGCAAACAAATTTGATACTGTGTGTTGTCGCTATTCAAGATGAAGTATGGTCTCAATATAACGATTTTCTAAGAAAATACAGGGTTTTATTAATAGCATTTTTAATATTGTTTTTGTTTTTTTTAATTTTTATTTTAACTAAAAGTTATCTAGGAAGTTTATTAAATCTGTCTATTGCTTCTATTTTAGCCTCTATTCTTTTAATTGTAGGAATTATCTCTCTGTGGCATATACAAAGAAAATACGGTCAAGAAAAAAATTTACAAAATATAGTGGTTTTGGATAAGAACACAATTGATAATGTTATCAAATCTTCTAAAGAAGAAATTAAAGATAATTCCCCACTTTATTTAGTTAAAACAGGAATCTTAATAAGATCGATTGAATCTTCTTTTTCTACAAATGATGTTCAACTTAGTGGTTTTGTTTGGCAAAAATATCCTTTGTTGAGCGGACGGGAGATACAACGTGATTTTATTATTAATGAGTGTGATAGATACGATGAAAAAAGAATTATTCATACTGAGAAAAATTCAAAAGAAGAATTGATAGTTTGGAGATTTAACGGAGTTTTTGATAGTGATCAGGCTTTGACGGTAGCTTATCCTTTAGATAAATATAAAATTGTGTTAACGATTGATCATCCATCCTTAGATAAAAATATTTTGTTTATTCCCGATTTAGAAGGATATCAGTTTATTAATCCTCAATCATTACCTGGAATTAATGTCGAAGATTTTTCACAAATATGGAATATAGAAAAAAGTTATTTTTCGTTTAAACCTATTGATTTGAAAGCTAATCTTGGGGTTGAGCAACCAAAGCAAAATGTTAGAAGATATCTTTTAGATTTTTCTATTTCGGCAACAAGAAATATTGTTGATCCTCTTATAATGTATTTTTTACCGCTTTTAGTTTCTCTATTGCTTTTATTTATAAATTTATTAGCTGTAAGAAAAGAAAATATAATAACGAATATAACTTTAATATCTGGAATTTTTGTTGGTTTGATATTTGCGCATTCTGCTCTTCGAAGATCATTTTTCCCCTCTGGCATATTTTATTTAGAATATTTTTACATTATTCCTTATTTGGTAATTGTTTTGTTACTGGTAGATATGATTTTTTATGCGCAGAAATATAAAATAGCTTTTATATCATATAAAAATAATTTGCTTGTCAAAGTGTTTTTCTGGCCAGCGTTTTTATTAATAATGTTTTTAATTTCAGTATTTATTTTTTACTAAAATTGTTATTTTAAAAATTATTTTTTATATAGATTTTTATCGCAATAAGGATGTTTTATGAATTTAAAAGATTTTGGAAAATTATTTTTGATTTTGTTTGTTATAGTGTTATCTGCTTGTGGTAATCAAAAGCAAGATTATGATATTTCTTATAAACCAAAATGGAAAGCTAAATTTGATTTAAAATCTACTAAAGCTATTAATGAATATGATGCGATTGTGGTTGGAAGTGGAATCGGTGGTTTAACAAGTGCTTCCTTGCTGGCCAAAGAAGGCTTTAAAGTTTTAGTTTTGGAGCAATCACATCAGATTGGTGGATTTAGCTCTTCTTACGGTAGAGATGAATTTACTTTTGGAACAGGTGGCGAAGATGTTAGCGGATTGTGGGAACGTGGTTCTGTTACATATTTGTTGAAACAATTAAATCTTAGAAAAGATGATCTTTTTGTAAAACATACAAGAGAATATATTTTAAATGGTGAAAAATTAGTTCTTCCAAATGATTACGAAGGCTTTGTTAAGTATCTTTACGCAAGATTTCCAAGTGAATCTGAAAATATAAAACTGTTTTTTGCACAAGCAAAGGCGGCTTACGAAGAAATTAATGATCCTTTAGTTTTTGAATTTTATGGCATTCGATTGGATAAAGAACAACTTGTAGAGTTGTTTGGAAAAGAAAAGATGCAGTCTTTATCTTCTGGTCAAAATATATCTAAGTGGATGAATAAAAATTATCAACAAAAATTGGACGAATTTTTTAAAGATGAAAATTTAAAAGCATTTTTAAAATCACTTCTTGGATATTTAGGATTAGAAGCGGATAAAACACCCGCCCTTACTGCTTTGCTAGCAAATTTGAGCTATTTTATATTTGGTGGGTATTATCCAAAAGGCGGTCCTGGGGGTTTTGCTCTAGCTCTTAAAAAATTGATTGAAAGTCATGGTGGAGTTGTTTTAGCTGATCATAAAGTTGATAAAGTTTTGATAAAAGATAAAACGGTAGAAGGTGTTTGTGTTGGTGATAAGATTTTCAAATCTTCGATTGTGATTGCGAATGCAAATGCTAAAACTTTATTTTTGAATTTGGTTGACTCCAAAGAGTTTTCAGACAAATTCATTTTAGATATTAAAAATCTTAAAATGTCGACATCAGCATTTGTGGTTCATTTGGGTCTTGATATGGATTTGTCTAAGATTCCAGCAAGCCTTGTTGTAAGTTTGGATAATGGGTTATATATGCTTATTAGTACCAATGTAGATAAGTCATTAGCGCCTGCTAATAAATCTGTTGTTACGCTAATTAAATTGATAGATTACAAAGATTTTCATTCTTCAAAAAGTCCTGAGTATACAGAGTTAAAAGAAAAAACGGCAAATCAGCTAATAGCTAAAGCAGAAACTATCATTCCAAATTTAAGCAAAAAGATTCTTGTGCGTGATATTTCGACGCCTTACACTTTTGAAAGATATACTTCTATGCCTGAAGGTGCGATATATGCTTTTGATAGGTCAAAAAATAAGAATGTTCCTTATTTTAAATCGCCAATTGAAGGTTTATATTTGGCAAGTGCTTCAGCTAAGGCAGGTGGAATTGAAGCGGTCGTGATTGCAGGTATTTGGTGCAAACATGATATTTTGAATTGGAAGCGATAATTTATCTTAATTTTTACCACTTTTAAAAGTCTAAAAAGCCTTTATAATTAGGAATATTTTTTATTCTTAAATAAGGGCTTTTTTATGATTTTAAAGAAAACTAACACTTTTTTAATAATTTTACTGTTTTTTGGGTTTTTACCGTTATCAAAAATAGAGGCAGGTTTAGGTGATTTGCCAGATGAGCTTTTGGCTTCGGTTTTAAGTGAAACTATTGATAAAGATGTGCCTAGGGCTTATGAATTAAGAAGAGTTTGTAGGCGATGGGATTATAATTTAACTCAACATTCTCAAATGTTTGTAATTCCGGGAGTAGATTTATTACCGGGTGGACAGGTTTGTAAAGTTCGACCTTGGGATGATGAAAAATTAAATGCATTAGAAATAAGATTCCCATATTTAGAGAGTATAAGTCTAAATTATTTTATGATGTTTTCTCCACAAAATCTTGAACGTTTTTTTACTGATAGGCCTATATGGAGAAATGTTGAATTAAATTGTTCTTTGAGTAAAGGCGATCGTTGGGAAGCTATATTAAAAGGTTTGAAAATTAATTTAAAAAGAAATAAGGATATTTTAAGTTATTCTTTAAATCTTACAATCGGAGGTTTATCAAAAGCCATAGTTCCCGTATTCCTTGCGAGTGAAATTTATAAATCTGAAAACTTGGTATTAAGTTTGGGTCTTGAAATAACAAAAGAACAGCTTCAGCCTTTGGTTGGGAACCAAAATATTGAGGAGTTTGATTTTTGTGGTAGAACGAATTTGGCCTTGGAGGATGTAGCTACTTTTGTTAATTCTCTGCCAAATTTGAAATCTTTAGGTTTTAGATTTACTATTCCAAAAATTTTGCAAGAATTTTCAAAAAACAAAGAATTATGTAAAAGATTGGGGCGATTAGAATTGAGTAATACATCTGAATATCCAGAAGATTTTTTAATTAATTTTTTACAAAGTTGTCCAAATCTCAAAACTTTATCTATTCCAGGTTCAAATATTTCGGGTTCTGCATTATTAACATTATTAACGATTTGTCCATTAATTCAGGCTTTGGATATATCCCAGAATCCAAATTTATCATCAGAATTTATTGCTGAATTTATTCGAATGGCAAAAAATCTGAGAGCTATCAAAATAGATGGTTGTAATGTCACTCGTGAACAAGTGGGCATGCTTAGAGAACAATTGGAACATATTTTTATTGCATGGCAATCTCCGCTGCGAAGAACTGTTAGGAGATATCCTTTTGAAGGTACTGTTTGGGCATCCGTAGGTGGGATTTATGCTTGAAAAATATGATGTGATTATTGTTGGTGGTGGACATGCCGGTTGTGAAGCAGCATACGTTGCTGCTAATTTGGGATCAAAAACATTACTTGTAACAATAAAAAAAGATCGAATAGCCTGGTGTCCATGCAATCCATCGATAGGTGGACTGGGTAAAGGTCACATTGTTTATGAAATCGCAGCTTTTAATGGTTTGATGCCAAAACTTTGTAGTAAATCACATTTGCAAGCACGAATGTTAAATACTAGCAAGGGTCCAGCTGTACAAGGACTACGAGTTCAAGTTGATAAATTTAAATATTCAAAATTGGCGCAAGAAATTTTATCTCAAACTAAAAATTTAGAAATATTTCAAGGAGAAGTTGCTTCGCTTTTATTTGAAAAACTAGAAAATAAAAATAAAGTGATCGGTATTAAAGTAGCATCTGGCGAAGAATTTTTTGCAAAATCTGTCGTTGTCACTGTTGGTACATTTTTGAATGGAACTGTTCATATCGGTTTAAAAAATCACAGTTCTGGGAGAGAGGGTGAACCGGCTGCAACATTTTTGACAGGTTCGTTGCAAGAAATTTTGGGCATAAAACTTGGAAGATTAAAAACAGGAACACCTCCAAGGCTTTTGAAATCATCACTTGATTACTCAAAATTTGATCAGCACGAATCTCATCAACTAGACTTTCTTTATGAATTTGATGGTGTGCAAAGCGAAGAAAAAGTTTCATGTTTTGTAACTGCCACAAATGAAAGTACTCACGAAATTATTCGAAGCAATTTCGCACGATCAGCTAGATTTGGTGGTGCTATCACAGGAATTGGACCAAGATATTGTCCTTCGATCGAAGACAAAGTTGCAAGATTTCCAGATCGCAAAACACATCATGTTTTTGTTGAGCCTGAAGGTTTAGAAAGTGATGAAGTTTATCCAGCTGGTCTTTCAACATCTTTGCCGCTTGATGTTCAAATTGATTATATTCGTAGTATCAAAGGTTTTGAAAATGCAGAAATTGCGCGCGCCGGATACGCAATCGAATATGATTTTTTGCCGCCAACAAATTTAAAACATTCGCTTGAAGCAAAAAATGTAGAAAATTTATTTTTTGCAGGACAAATAAATGGAACAACCGGATACGAAGAAGCAGCTGGCCAAGGATTGGTCGCTGCGATAAATGCGCATTTAAAAGTTAATAATAAAGACCCTTTTATTTTAAATCGTAATGAAAGTTATATTGGCGTTATGATTGATGATCTTGTGACTATCGGTATTGATGAGCCTTATCGAATGTTTACATCGCGCGCTGAACGTAGACTTCTTTTGCGACAAGATAATACATTTTTGCGACTAATGCCTCATGCAAGAGATTTGGGATTAATTAGTGATGAAATGTATGAACAATTTTTGAGAGAAAAAAATATCATTCAAAAATCTGTTGAACTTATAAAATCAGTAAATCGAAATGATGAACTGTATAAATCATTTTTTGTTATAGAGTTTACAGATGAGATAAAACAGCGGGCAAAAGAACTGCTTGCAGAAAAATTATTACAAAATAATTTGGAGTATCAATATTTATTAAATAGCAGAGTTTTGCTCAATATCCATGCAGAGATAAAATACGAAGGTTATTTGCAACGCGAAGTTCGTGAAGTTGAAAAAGCTTCTCGATATCAAAGTTTACACATTCCACAAAATTTTGATTACAAAGATTTACCTGGATTATGTGTCGAGCTACAACAAAAATTAACAAAATTTAAACCTGCAAATATTGCTCAAGCACAGCTCATTCCTGGTATGACTCCAGCTGCAATATCACTTCTCATATTTCAAATTCGCATTTGCGAAAAAATTAAAACAAATTTATTTTATTAATCATTTTACAAGGATTGGAAAATCGTATGAAAAACAAACGTTTAATTATATTTGCTTTTGCGGCCGCGATTGCAACACCATGTTTTGTAGTAGGTAGACCAGATGCAGAGGTGCTTAAAGAGTTTAGGGAAACAATTGCAACTGTTAGAGAAAGAAAGTACATGGAATACGGAGATTATACAAAATTGATGGAGCTGATTGGCGAATTGGAGGCAGATCCGCTGTCTGATTATTTAGGATGTTTGGCAAGACTTCAATTGGCCGAATTAGAAAGAGAGTTACGTAATAGGTAATTGCTAAATCTGAATATCGAATAAAAAGAGGCTCGAAAATTTCCGAGCCTCTTTTTATTGTTTATAAAATTTTGTTATTTGTTTTCGTTTTTAATTTTCTCAAAGACTTCGTTAAATGTTTTTGCAAATGTATCAAGATTTTCTATTTCTTTTACCATCGCTTCTACAATGATAAGTTTTTTATTCATATTTTTGTTGAAGACATCAGCTTCACCTAAAATTGCTTGGAAATTAATTTCTTTTGAGTCTTCTAGATCATCAATTAATATGGTTCCAAAATGATCAAATATATTTTGTTGGATTTTGATAAGTTCAGGATTATTTTTTACCATTTCAGTAATTAGATCATATTTGTTATCTGAAATTTCTGGATATACAGGTAATATGTGATTGTAATAATCGCATAATTCTTCTTTTAACTGGTCGATTAAATCATTACAAATAATACCGCAGTTTTTTGTAGTTATATGTTCTTCTATCCAAGATAGATAACTTTGTAGTTTTTCTATTCTTTCAGTAGATAAGAATTTTTTGAATTTTTCTACCGCTTGTTTTAGTGTTTGAATATATTTTTTTATTGTTTCAAATTGTTTTTCGTTTGCGATAGCATACTTTGATTGATCGTAATCTTTTAGATATGTTTCTAATTCGTTTATATCTTTTTCTAAATCAGATATTCGATCTTGATCTTCCAAATCATGATTCATTTCTCTTACTGTTGCATAAATTGTTTTCATATTTTTGAAAAGCTCGATGCTAAGTTTTAGAGATTCAATGTTTATATCGATAGTTTTATCTTCTCGTTTTGCTAGTTCGTCGATTTTTAATCCGACATTTTTCATGACAGGAAGTGTTAAAAACTTTTCGCTATAAAGTTTATATAAAGAGGCAAAATCTTCTTTTGCGGTTTTGTATGTAACTCCTCTTTCGCGCATTCCAAGTATCCAAAAAATTTGATCATAAACATAATGGGTTAAAGCTTTTAGATTTTCTAAGACTCTATCTACTGTTTGAGGATTTAAATCATTTTCCGCAGATTTGAAAAATTTATTTATTTCTTCACAGCTTTCTTTATTTGCATTTAAATTTTTGAACACGGTTGCAAGTTCTTCTCGTAGCTGTTCTATTAATTGTTTTATTTGGTCCAGTTGACTCGATGTTGCCGGGGTTATATTTGTTTTAGACTGTTCTTGAGTTGTGCAACATTCTTTTTCACATGTGTCTTGGCTGTAAATCTGAGGTGCAATTAAGGCAAGTGAAATTATTAAAGATTGGATTTTTATTTTCATTTTTACTCCTTTATGTTTAATGAAAAATAACAAACAAAAACATGTTACTGCATGAGTTTTAAAAACTCAAATTAAAAAAGTTTGGTTGATAATTTTTTACATAAAAGAAAATGAAATAGATTTAACCTTTTCTTGCGCATCTTTAATAATTGATGAATCAAATCCCTGATTTTTTAAAACATCTAAAGCGATGTGTTGCTCTGATTTACCAAATTCTAATTTATACGGATAAGAAATTATTTTTTCATCTATATCTTTGATAACAGAAACTTTGTAGTTTTGGAAATTAGTAGTTTCATCTTCGAGCATTGTTAATAAATCAAAATGTGTAGCGATCAGGCAGATGCTTTGTGAAAAACTTCCTAAATGCTTTGCGACGCTGTGTGCGGCAGCCGATCCTTCGATTGGCGACGTGCCGTTGAATACTTCGTCGAACACTGAAAAGCTAAATTCTTTGGGTTTAGAGCTTTTGATTGAATCTATCAATTTTTGTGCACGCAAAACTTCTGCTTTGAATAATGAATTTCCGGCTCCGATGTCATCTGTGATGTTTAAGTATGTTGAGATATTTACAAAAGGAGTGAAGCACATATTTTTTGCAGGAGCAATTCCGCAGGTTTGTGCAAGCCAAATTGATAAAGTTAAAGATTTTAATACAGTTGATTTTCCACCTTCATTTGGACCGGTGAGAATGACATTTGATCTTTGGTTGTTAATTCCAAGTTCTATCGAATTTGGTACAGCTTTCTTTGGATCTAAAATTGGATGCCAAAAATCATTAAGTTCGATAAAAGGAGTTGTTGAATTTTCTACATATTGTGGAAATGTAAAAGAAACAGGTTTATCTTCAAATTCTTTTACAAGTGTTGCAAGAGAAACGTAAACATCAATTCTTGCTGTTGCTACGATTGCTTTTTTATACTCATCTTTTAAATTTTTCATTAAACCATAGGCTTTGAATACTGCCCCATGGTTACAGAATATTGAGCCAGGTTTATTGAAAGTAGATTGTTGAAACAAACTGAGCGTATCTTGAAGTGTTGATGCATGTTTTTCATTGTTATCAAAAAATTTTAGAAGCGGTTTAAACTCTTCGAACTCTGCTAAAATTGGATTTTTATTGCAGCATTCTTGTAGCTTTTTGATACCGTCTGTGACTTTTGCTAAATGATACATATATTCTTGAAGTAGTTGTTCAAATTTTATTTTCCCATAAACCCAGTCAAAATGATTTGTGAGTTCAGTAGCGCTCCATACCCCTGCACCTAATATTAATGACGATTGAACATATTTATTTTGTAACAGCTGTAAAAGTATGGCTGACTGTGGAATTTTTGTTTGTACAAATTTAAGACATTCTATAAGAATTCCTCTGTCGAAGTTTTTGTAATCATAAGTAATTTTGCGCAGCCATGCTGGACTATCAATGACTCCTGTGAGGTTTAATGTTCCATAAGAAATAAATACTGTTATTAAAAAAACATCTAGAGCGAAATACCGTAAGCGATTGGCATTAGCCAAACTATTTTTGATCAAAAGAGCTACTTGTGAATCATTTAATTTTTTAGTTAAAACATTATTGAAGAATGCATCATTCGCGTTGTGTTCTAACTCATCGTGACCCAAAAATGCGAGTAAGAAGTTTTCGGAAGAGGCGATTTGAGCAAGTGCATTTTTACAATCTTTTGCAACTTGCGGATTAGCAATGAAAAATTTTATTAGTTCTTGTCGCTTTTTTAATAATTTTGTATCGGCTGTTGGATTAGACAACATTTCATAAAAACTGATTTTACCAATTTCAGTTTCTTCTCGACTAAGTGAGTTTGCTGTATATTTGCTTAAATCTTTTTTGCCACGAAATAAGTCTAAGTCTTCCCAAAGCGTTGAGTTATCATGGTCGACTTTTAAAGAATTAGTTTTTTCATATTTGTTGAAAAACTCAAAACCCATATTGCGTTTAACACTAGAAGATGGATGTGAAATATGTTCTTTTAAATGATTTACATATTCAAGCATGGTATGAGTTTCCCAGGAACTGTCTTCTCTTGGAAAAGATTTCATGTTGATGTCACAAATTTTTTGAGCGAGGGTTGGAATTTCATCTTCTGAAAATAAAGGGGTGAAAATGTTTGCTAAAAATATTAAAAGTAAAATCTGCTTTTTCATTTATATCCGATTTCTAAATAGGTTTTGATCAAGTTTTACTTTATTCTAACAAACAAAAAAGGCTTGGCAAATTTGCCAAGCCTTAAATTTCTTCTAGGATAAAACTTTAGCTAAATCGCCAAGTTTTAAATTCTCTGAGAATTAATTTATTTTTTTGCCATCCAAGAGCCTTCTGGTTGTTCTTCAACTGAAACAACTGAAAGAACAGCAGCTGCAGGGATCATTTTCTTTTCGCCGACAAGGTGTGGGAATACTTCGCCACCTTCTTTATTTTGTTCCATTTTTGCTGTTAAGCCTTTTTCTGTGAGTAATTTTTCATCAAGTTCAAGGATTACGATATCTTTTTGGCCATTGAAGAACTTTTTAAGAACGTTTTCTACTTGTGTGCCTTTTGCTGCATGAATAAATTCTTTGTCCATTTCAAGTAGTTTTACGCTGTCATCAGCATTTTCTTTGTTGAAGTTTACTGCAGGAACAACTTTGTAAAGAGCATCAGCTTTTAAAACTTCTGATAATGCTACTGGTTTTTGTTCTGCTACTTGTGTTGTTTCTTCTTGTTTAACTTCTTCTTTTTTGTTGCCGCATGAAGGTGCTAAAACCAATGTTGCTGCTATTAATGACATGTATAATGCTTTATTCATAAGAATCGGATCCTTTCTTTCTTATCGTTTCTTTATTTTGTTTTGACTTTCACGATTTCACTTCATCGAAATCTAGTAAGTCATTGTTGTTAATTTTAACCCTAAAGTGAAATAATAAACTTTTATTACCCTTTAGAATTAACATTATATTTAAGAAAAAAAAATTAGTAAGTACTTTTTTTAAAAAAAATTCAAAATTGATAATTTTTTACGAGTTAACTTCTAATTTTGTTAATCCTTTTTCTTTGCTTTTATTAAACATAAAAATGAATACTAAAACTATGATAATTAAACAAATTATATTTAGTTGAAAACTTTTAATCAGATGGCTTATATATTCTTTTCCGTGAACAAAAGCTCTTACGCTTTCAAATGCATGATACATAGGAACATATTTTGCGATAGCTATAACTTTTGGAGGTAAGATTGATGCAGAATAATATGCGCCGCTAAATGGAACGAAAAACCACGCTAGGGCAAATGCTAAAGTTTCTGCTTTTTTTCCCCAAGTAACTAAAATGGTTGAAGTCAAAAATCCTAATGCACATCCAGAAATTAAAAGTGAAATTATTACGGGGATTAAAAATAGTCCTAATGATAAAACATTAAATCCAAAAAGTAAGAAAACTAAAGCGCAACCTATTACAAAATTGATTAAGGCTCCGATTGTACCAAGAATTATACAAGCAATTAACCATTCAATGATTGTTAGAGGTGTAGAAAAAATTGCTACAAAATTATAGTCATAAAATTCTCTCATCAAAGATAGAGAAATCATTAAAGTTGCTCTTACAACTATGTACCAAAGCGTTAGGTTTGCAAGCAAAACTGTAACATTGAGAGGGTCGCCTCCCTGTTGCATTTGCATGTATCTTCCTAAAAATCCAAATAGCAAAATGTCTAAAAGCGTCCAATAAAAGAAATTGAAAACTTCAAATCCATCTTTAAGAATTAAAATATGTCTATAAACTATGGCACATACTCTTTTAAATTTAAATTTCATTAATGATCCTTTATTTACAAAGTTGATTTAGTTTGCTTGTTTTTTAACAAGTGATAAAAAATAATCTTCTAATGTTGGTTTATCTATAGAAATCTGGGTATAAATGATTTTAAGTTGAGCTAGCGCTGTAAGAAGTTGCGAAATTTTGTGCTCGTCTATTTCGATTTCAATATGTCTTCCTTCAATTTTATATTTTAAATTTTGTTCGAGTGCATAATTTTCTGTTCTTTTTAAACCATCTCCAACCATTAATTGAACTCGAGCTATTGAAATTGTCGCTGCAAGAATTTCTGGAGTATTATTTGCTATGATTTCTCCATTACGCAAAACAAGTATACGATCGCAAAGCTCTGCTACTTCTGTCATGTTGTGCGAAGTTATGAGGATAGAAGTTCCATTTTTTTTATTTTCTTTGAGAATAAATTCGCGAGCATTTTTTGCACTTACTGGATCGAGCGCAGCCGTTGGTTCATCAAGTAGTACAATTTTAGGGTTGACCATAAATGTTTTGGCGAGCAAAGCAGATGTTGTTTGGCCTGCTGAAAGAGATGTGCATTCTTTGTTTTCCAGATGTTTGATATTAAATATTTGCAAGTATTGTTCTGCTTTTTCTTTTAATTCAGAAAATTTTAAACTATAAAGCATTCCCTGCATATAAAGAGATTGTTTTACCGTTAGAGAGCTTGGAAGTTTCATATATCCACTTGCATATGAAATATGTTGTAAAATTTGCCTATTTTTAGAGAGATCTTTATCAAAAAATTTAATCGATCCGCTTGTTGGTTTTAAAACGCTTAAAAGCATTTGAATGGTTGTTGTTTTTCCAGCTCCGTTTGGCCCAAGAAATCCTAAAATTTCTCCTTGTTTTAATTCAAAAGAAATATTGTTAACGGCATTAAAAACTTTTTTATTTTGTTTAAAACCAAAGAAATTTTTGGGATAAAATTTCTTTGTAAGATTTTCGACAATTAATGGATTTGAAAACATTAAAATTCCTTAAATTTGAAACGGTTCCATTTTATAGATGCTTTTTAATTTAATTTATAAAAATAAACAGGGGAAGCAGAAGACCAACTCATCGCAAGATTTTTTTCCTGTTGTAAAACAAATTGTTTATTTGCAGGAAGTTGTTTTAATGTAACAACTTTTAGTCCTTTTTTACATGAGGAAAGTTTTTTTGTGATTTTTTTCATCAAATCTTCTGAGAAGCATGTTGAACACATAAAGACTACAGTAACATCTTTTAGGTCTGCTTCAAGAATATTTTGTTTATAAAATTTTAATATTTTACCACCTTTGTTTGATATTAATTGTTTTCTTTCAAGAAGTGTCTTTATTTCTTGAGCTTGTTTGACTCTGCTTTCAGATAATTCTATTCCGATACTTTTTTTTACAGGAGTTGTAAGCCGTACTTGCACGCATACTTTTCCTATTCCGCATCCCAGATCACAAAAAATATCTTTTTTTGTCATTTTCAAATCTTTTATGATTGTTTCTAGAGATTCATATGTGATTTCGCCATAAGTTGGAGCTCCGCCTTGATTTGTAATTTTTTCATATTCTTTTGGGCTAATGTTAAATCCATTTTTATTTAAATATAGTTTTTCAATTTTTTGTTTTATTGGATTTATTGTTTGTTGTTTTGTTTTGCAAATTACAGAGTTTGAAACCATAAGTGAGCAAACTAAGATTAAAATTAGGCTTTTTTTCATTGTTTTCCTATCCTTATTATCATTTTTAATGACTTCTATTATTTGAAAATAATGTTTTTTGGCAAGTTTTGTGAAGTAATGTTTGGATTTTGTGTATAGTTTATTACCTTAGGGCATTAATTTTTGCGAATTCTTATAAAATTCTCTAACATATTACTTATTAAAATTTGCAACGAAATGTTTTTGTTTAAGTTTAAAAGGGTTTTTGATGGATAAAAAATTATTTTTGACGTTAGTGTTATCTTCGATGACGGTTATATTTTTGCAATATTTTTTACATAGGAACGACTCAAAAGATACGGCAGTGGTAGAAAATGTTCAGCCGGGACAAGGTGTTAGAATTCCTTCAAAAGAAGAGCAGCTAAAGCCGCTGAATAAAGAAATAGATTTTATAGATAAAAAAATTACGGTTCAAGAAATTGTGACTCCTGTTGAGACAGAGCTTTATAAAATTGCATTTTCAAGCTTTGGCGGCGTGATCTCTTCGGTCGAGTACAATAAAAGACCGGGCAAAGAAAATAAGGCTTTAAAATCTGTTTACCCTAAAGATTTTTTTCAAAGAGAAGAAAGTTGCTTGCTTTTAGCTTTGGACGAAAAGACTCCATATTTCTACAAGCTTGAAAATAAACAGGATTTACAAGATAAAATAAATGTTTCGTATGTTGCAGAATCTGAAAATTGGATCATTAAGAAAATTTACTCTGTTTCTAAAAAGGTTTATCAAATCGATTTGAATTTGGAATTCACCCCAAAAAGTACAAATATAAACCCAATCAAACCAAGACTTTTTTTTCCAGCTCCATTTTTAAATGAATTATCAAATGATTCAAATAATGGTTTTTATTTAGATTCTGTTAAAAAATCTCTTAAGAAATTTACATCCACAAAGGAAAGTGAAGCCGACAGTGCATGGATTATGCCTGAAATATTTGGCTCTGAAGATAGATACTTTGCTCATGCGCTTGTAGGGGACACAGAGCATTTTACTCAAAGAGCTTATTATAAAAATTTGAATAACAATTTATTTTCAATTTTAGAAGGTGCACAAGTTAAAGAAAAAACAACTTGGAATCTTTCCTTTTATTTTGGGCCTAAAGATATTGAAGATTTAGCAGCTGTTGATAGTCGATTAGAAAGTTTACTTGATTTTGGTTGGTTCTCATGGCTTTGCAAATTTATTTTAAAATTACTTTCTTGGATTTATGGACTTGTTCATAACTATGGTCTTGCAATTATTCTCCTTGCTATTTTGATAAAAATTCCTCTTTTGCCTCTTACGATGAAAAGTGCGAATGTTATGGAAAAATATCAAAGATTTCAGCCACAAATATCAAGAATCAGAGAAAAATTTAAAGGCGATATGAAGCGTCAACAAGAAGAGATTATGAGATTTCATAAAGAAAATAATCTCTCACCAACAGGACAACTTGCAGGATGTTTACCATTACTTCTCGATTTACCTATTATGATGGCTTTATATAAAGTACTTGCGAACTATATGGATTTATACCAAGCGCCATTCTTTGGATGGATCGTGGATTTGTCTTCAAAAGATCCTTATTATGTTTTGCCAATTTTGATGGGAATTTCTATGATTTGGCAACAAAAGATGACTCCAGTCTCTGATGACAAACAAAAGATTATGATGTGGTTTATGTCAATATTTGTAACAGTTCTTTTTGCAAATTTTGCAGCCGGATTAGTTTTATATTGGCTTACAAAGAATATTCTTGGAGTCGGTGAAACTTACTTAAGAAAAATGTATTTTAGAGCAAGTTAAAAATGTTAAAAGGGTTACCGTCGCTTGAGCGGCTTGTCCGAAGTTTACAAAATATTCCATATTTAGCTTCCAAAAATGTTTATCGTGTTGCGATGCATCTGATGGAATCTAATGAAAAAGATTTGGAAAGATTTTGTAATCTTATTTTGGATGCCAAGCATAAAGTTAAAAAATGTCAGAATTGTTTTAATTGGTGTGAAGACGGTAATCTTTGTTTGATTTGCGCAGCGACCAAAAGAGATAAAGATATGATTTGCGTTGTGGAATCATGGCATGAGCTTGCAGCGATAGAAAAAGCTGGCGGTTACAATGGTGTTTACCATGTTTTGGGTGGGGTTTTATCGCCGCTTGAAGGAATAGGTCCAAGTGATTTGACAATTGATTTTTTGGTAAAAAGAATTTTGCAGTCAAATATTACAGAATTGATTTTGGCAACAAACCCAACACCAGAAGGCGAAGCTACTGCAAATTATATTGCTTCCAAGTTACAAGTATCAAATTTGAAGATTTCGAGACTTGCTAGCGGTGTTCCAATTGGTTCAAATTTAGAAAATATGGATCGAGTTACAATCTATAAGGCATTATCTTGCAGAAGGCCATTTTGAAACGTTTATTTATTTATTCGTTTTTACTATTTTCGTTTTATGTATCACAATCAAAAGCTGTGGTTCGGGATGTTGTCGAATCTTTTAGAGTAGTACGAATTAACAGTGTCTCTCAGAGAATCATAAGTTTAAATAAAATAATTTTTGAAGAAAATGTTGAAGTTTTGGTTGATCAAAATGTTCATATTTGGGCTGATCGTGTAGAGGCTGATAAAGAAAAGCAATTCATAGAGGCGACCGCCGCTCCTTTTGGTTTTGTGAAGCTTGAAACTCCTGACTTTTTAATGCTTGCAGATAAAATTTATCTAGATTTGGATAAAAAAACTGGTTATGCGGATAATGTAAAAATTCAAATGGATCAGCGATATATCTCGGCAAAAAAAGCAGAAAAAAGAGATGAGTTTACCTGGAAGCTTTCAGATTTAGTTTACACACCTTGTGATCACCCTAGTCCACATTGGCATTTGCATGCAGATGAAGCAAAGTTGTATAAATATGTGATTAAAGGTAAGGGAATATCTTTAAGGGTAAAGAATATTCCAGTTTTTTTAATTCCTAAAATAGTTATTCCTGCTCAAGCACAATCAAAATCTGGATTTTTAGTTCCTAAATTTACTTTGGATAAGAAGTTGGGTTTTGGTTTAACTCAAGAATATTATTGGGAAATTAGACCAAGAATGGATACGACCTTAGGGGTTAACTGGAAAAATAAAAAGGGATATGTTTTTTACGACGAGTTTAGATGGGGTAGAAACAATGATGACTACACCTTAGTTAATACAAAATTTGCAAAAGAATATCAGGCTTATGTAGAAGAAGATTTTAAAATAATTTCAAAAGATGAATGGCGAACATCTATTCAGGCTAAACATTTTCAACCTTTAAAATTTAAAAATTTTAAAATAGATAATTTAGTTAATGTAGACTTTGGCTCCGACAAGAGGATAGGGTATGATTTTTTAGGCTTACCTGATTCGGTTGAAGATAAATTTTATAACTCTTTTATAAGTCGATGGCATAGTAAAAATAATGGACTTATTTTTGCAAAGGTTGATCGTGATAAAGTTTTTAGAGAAGATTTTACATTTTCTAATACAAGTAAATTCGAGCTTGATGAGCGTATGGTTCGGTCGAGGGTTCCTCATTTTGAATGGAATTCAAATTTTTATTCCTTGAGCAAATTTGCAAAATATAAACATGATTTATTTGTTGATTATGCAAATTTATCAAGAAAAATAATTTTTAAGACAATTGTAGGTAATGATGTTGTTTCGTCGTATGAACCTGTTCCTTTTGAAAATTTTTCAACATTACGTTTGTTTTATGAAGGCGTTCTTGAAAATTATTTAAAATTTAAAAGAAATATCATTCGTATTGCTCTTTCTCCTAATATTCAGTTTAGAAGTAAATCAAATTATATTACACCATATGTTAGCACTAATAGATCTGCTTATAGTGAAATTAGATTGGATGATCAATGTGCGGCGAGAGCTCTTTTGCAAGGTGATGCTGAATGGGCTTTTCCAGAATTTACCAAAATTGGTACCAAGAGCGAAAATGATTTCTTTTTTCAGCCAGTTTTAACTTACAAATTTATTCCTAAAATCAAGCAAGATGATTGGGGATTTATCGATGAATGGGATAGAATTTATCCGAACAATAAAATAGGGCTAGAACTTAGAAATAACTGGTATTTTAGAAAGGGTTGTGCGGGCTTAACTTTGGGGCAAGCGTATGACTTTTATAAGAGTCCAGATCTTTTTTATCTTGATAGGGCAATAGGACAAAATCACTTGATGCCTTTTAAGGTTGATTTTTCTTACGAATATGATTTTTTTCGTTTTAATTTACTACAGCAATATGATATGCATAATTTTACGATATTTGATAATGAGGCTGAAGCTTCAATAAATTTTAAAAATTTTGATGCACATGTTGGTTGGGTATTTCAAAGCAGAAAAGAACAGGTTATTCGTCAATTGCTTTCTAATGTGCCATCCTTTTATCTTTTTGGTTTTAGTATGCAGGCTAACAAGGCGATGAGAATATCTTATGAAGGTCAATTTTTTTCTCCTGAAAATTCTTTAATTTCTTTGTTTCAAAATATAAATGCTTTATGTCATCGTTTAGATGTAAAGTTAAATGGACATTGTTGGGGCATTTCGTTTGGTTTGCAAGAAAAACGTTATAGACAACAGGGAATTGTGAGAAGTGAAAGAGGGTTTGTTTTTTCATTTAAATTAGAATCCCTAGGGTCTTTTGGAGGAAGGTTTAAACCTGAAACTAAAATCATAGAAGCGCCAGAAGATTATTATTAAAAAATAAATTTATTTTTGGAGGTCATATGACAAAGCCGGAAAAAAGCTTTTTTTGTTTTAAAGAAAGGCGTAAAAGAGTAATTGAAATATTAAAAGAAAAATGTCTCGAACTTCAAAATGGAGTAGCGATATTTTTTGCTGATTTTGAAAATGATAGACATTTATTTCGCCAGCATAGCTCTTTTTATTATTTAACAGGCTTGAATGAACCAGGAGCGGTTTTACTTTTGTATTTTGATGGTAGAGAGATTTTATATTTGCCAAATTATAGCGCAAAAAGAGAGCAATGGGTTTCCTCTATAAATGATTCGAAGATTGCTGATTTTAGTGAAGTAAAACAATTAGGTAAGCCTTGCATAGGGTATTCACTGAATCCGCTATTCTCTGCTGATGAGTATGAAAACTTACTTTCAGATTTATATGTCTTTTTGAAAAAAGATGATATTGGTGTTTTTGCAATATTAAACACTTTGAATCATAAAAATTTATTTCCAGTTTATTGTTTTAGATTTTTAGTTTCGAAGCTTGATCATTTGAAGGATATTTCTTTTGATCTTTCGCCTATTATTGAGCGAATGCGAAACATAAAGGAAAAATGTGAAGTTTTAGAGATTCAAAAAGCTATTAGTGTTACATCTCTTGCCCACCAAGCAGTAGCAAGGTTAATCATGCCGGATATTTATGAGTCTGATGTTCAAGCCGTGATTGAATCTGTTTTTATTTCAAAAGGATTAAATGCAGCATTTCCTAGTATTGTTGCAAGTGGTAAAAATTCTACGATTTTGCATTATACAAGTAAAAGTGAAAAGCTAAAAAAAGGGGACTTGGTTGTTGTCGATATCGGCGCTGAAGCTGGAAATTATGCTGCAGACTTAACTAGAACTTATCCGGTTAATGGCAAATTTAGTGTACGGCAAAAAGAAGTTTATAGTATTGTGTTAGATGCTCAAAAATATATTAAATCTATTGCACGAGCAGGAATGTATCTAAATAATCCAAATGAGCCTGATAAATCGCTGCAGCATTTAGCGGTTAGATTTTTTGAAGAATATGGGTTGGGGCAATATTTTGTGCACGGAATAGGTCATTTTTTAGGGCTTGATGTGCATGATGTTGGTAGCGCCTCTGTGCCTTTAGTATTTGGAAATGTTATTACTATAGAGCCAGGGATTTATATACCTCAAGAAAATATAGGAATCCGGATTGAAGATGATTTTTTAATCGTTGAAGATGGTTCTATTTGTTTGAGCGAAAATTTGCAACGAAATGTAGATGAAATAGAAGAAATGGTGAATAAGAAAGAAAAATTGTGAGGTGAGTTATGACTGAAAAAAATTTGTTAGAACAGTTTTCAAAGTTAAATACCAATTTTATTGTGGTGACTGGAGGAGTTTGTTCCTCGATTGGTAAAGGGATTTTAGTTTCATCAATCGGAACATTGCTCAAAAATTGTGGTAAAAATATTTCAATAGTTAAAATGGATCCTTATTTAAACGTTGATCCTGGAACTATGTCACCGCTTGTTCACGGTGAAGTATTTGTTACGCAAGATGGTGCTGAGACAGATATGGATCTTGGGCATTATGAGCGTACTCTTGGTATCCAATTGACAAAAGAGTCCTCAGTTTCTGCGGGGCAAATTTTTCAAGAAGTTTTGGATAAAGAGAGAGCTGGTTATTTTCTTGGTAAATGTATACAGCTGGTACCTCATGTAGTTGATGCTATCAAAGGTAGAATTTTATCTTTAGCTTTAAAAACAAAACCAGATTATTTACTTATAGAAATAGGTGGTACGGTTGGAGATATCGAGGGAGAAGTTTTTTTAGAAGCTATTAGACAATTGCGACTTGAAGTTGGATATGATCGTTTTTTGCATGCACATTTAAGTTATGTTCCTTATTTAGAATGGGCTAATGAGTTTAAAACAAAACCAACTCAGCATAGTATTATGTTTTTGAAAAAAGCGGGCATTGTTCCAGATGCTATATTTTTACGAGTTGATAAAGATATCGATGTTAAATCTTTGAAAAAATTATCTTTAATGTGTGGTGTAAGCGAAGATTTGATTTTTACAGTACCGACAAGAAAGCCCGTATTTAGGTTATTTTTAGAATTAAATGAGCAAAAATTAGCAGAAAAAATTCAACAAAAATTTCAAATTTCAAAAATAAAAAAAGCAAATTTAAGCTGCTGGGAAAATCTTGTTGCGAAAATTGTAAAAAAGAAAAAGACGTTAAAAATAGGGTTTGTAGCGAAATATGTTGGTATTAGTGATCCTTATATAAGTATCATCGAAGCGTTAAATGCTGCTGCATTAAATTGTGATCGCGATATTGAAATAGTTGTTTTAGATGCGGAAAAAATAGAACAAGCTGGAAGTTATAAAAAGGCTATATCTCTTTTCAAAGGAGTAGATGGAATTCTAGTTCCTGGTGGTTTTGACAATCGCGGCGTGGAAGGAAAGATTTATGCAGCTCGATTTGCCCGAGAAAACAATCTTCCATATTTTGGTATTTGCCTTGGAATGCAAATAATGATCATAGAGTTTGCAAGGAATGTTTTGAAGTTAAAAGATGCAAATAGTGAAGAGTTTGAACTTTCTTGTAAAAATCCAGTTATAGAACTGCTTGAAGACCAAACTTTTGTAACATCGAAGGGCGGGTCTATGCGACTTGGCGCATTTCCTTGTCATTTGAAATCTAAAACAAAGGCGGCGAATGCTTATGCCGTAGAAACTGTTTTAGAAAGACATAGGCATAGATATGAATTTAATAATAAGTTCAAAAAGGAATTTGAAAATAACGGAATGGTTTTTTCGGGAATTTACAAAAATAAAAATTTGGTCGAGATTTCGGAATTAAAAGACCATAAATTTATGCTTGGTGTTCAATTCCATCCTGAATTCTTATCTTCCTATCTAAAGCCGCATCCTTTATTTGTTGCTTTTATAGAGTCGATGATTGAAAAACGGGCTCAAAAATGAGTTTTTTGAGAGGAATGTTGTTTTTATAATTGACCCATTGAGTTTTTTGTTTTAAAATCAGAAAATCTTTAGAAAATTAGGAGTATATTTATACCTTTTAATTTTTATTCTTTTTAGAGATTTTATTAAATATTATCAAGCTTGAAAGTATGGTTAGTAGGTGCTTTTATGGATATGAACAAAAGTTTTATAGTAAAAAAAGAAAATCGTGATCCTCAATGGCGAGTAATCGATGCCTCTGGTAGAGTTTTAGGAAGACTTGCAACAGAAATTGCAGATATTCTTAGAGGTAAAGATAAACCAGAATATACTCCTCATGTTGATTGTGGTGATTACGTTATAGTTACCAATTGTGAGAAGATTGTTTTAACCGGTAACAAATGGGATGGTAAAATATATTCTCATTACACAGGCTACAGAAGTGGGTTGAAAGAATTTACAGCTGAAGCGTTTATGAAGAAGGATCCTACAAAACTTATCGAACTTGCAGTTAAGAGAATGCTTCCTAAAAATAAGTTAAATAGACAGATTTTTAGCAAGCTAAAAGTATATGCAGGAAAAGAGCATCCTCATGAAGGACAAGTTTCTGTACCAGCAAAATAAAACAATTAAAAGTTTTAAAAAAGGCAGTTCAAGCGAACTGCCTTTTTTCTTTGTTGTTTAAATAAATTTTTTGAGCTTTTTGCAAAATAAATTTTGGAGAGTTATTTTAGTTTATTGTTTTCAATATTTAGTAAAATTTTCATTGTATTTTATCGTTTTGAAAATTTATTAGGTTAAATAAAAAAATGGAAATAAGTCAAAAAACTATTAAAGAAGAATTATCTTTTGACGGGATAGGGGTTCATTCTGGTTTGAGTTGTAAGGTTACTTTAAAACCAGCAAATGAAAATAGTGGGATAATTTTTAGAAATATAAAATATCCAAATGTTAAAATAGAGGTTGGTAAAGTTTGTCCTGATAATTCTCAATATTCAACATCTTTAAGTTCTAGTGAATGGCGAATTGGAACGATAGAACATCTTCTTGCGGCTGTGACTTGCTTGCAAATAGATAATTTGATGATAGAAGTGGATGGTGAGGAAATTCCTATTTTAGATGGAAGTTCTTTTCCTTTTATTAAAGAGATTTTGAGAGTTGGCATAGATGTTCAAAATGCTAAAAAAAACTTTTTAACTCCAAGAAAAATGCTTTATTTTGAAGATTTGCAGCATGAACGAGAACTTATTTTTTCACCTGCTCAAAAGTATTTTTGCTTGAATGAAAAAGATGGAAGCGTGCTTGAGAAGTTTGATAAAAATTTATACATAGATTATAAAGCTGAATTTGAAAATCCCGTTTTGGGTGCAGCGGAGATTAACTGTTGTTTAACTCAAGATTTGTTTATAAATGAAATTTCACCTGCTAGAACATTTGGATTTTTAGAGCAATTACCTTTTATGCAACAAAATGGTCTAGCCAAAGGTGCATCCCTTGAAAATACCGTAGTTATAACAAAAAATGGTTATGTAAATGAGCGTAGATTCGAGGATGAATTTGTTAGACACAAATTATTGGATCTTCTTGGGGATTTATCCTTAACCGGTTTTAAATTGGCTGGAAAGATAAAAGCTAAGCGAACTGGGCATAACTTTAACCGTAAAATTGTAGAACATTATTTAAAAAATCCAAGTGATTGGATGTTGATTTAAGACAGGTAATTTTAAAACAAAAGGGCTGCGAATTTCGCAGCCCTTTTTGTTTTTATCTTTTTATCAGATACAAAATGTCGTTATAAGTTATGTACAGGAATGTCAGTAAAAGTAAAAATATTGAACCTATGCTTATGTAATTTTTAATATTTATAGGTATTTCTTTACCAATAATAGCTTCAATGGTTGTGAATAATATTTGTCCGCCGTCAAGAACCGGAAGGGGTATCAAATTCATTATTGCAAGACTTATGCTAATTATTGCTAAAAACATGAAAAGGTAGAAAAATCCTTTTTGTGCGAATTTTACAGTTTCAGAAATTATTAAAACAGGGCCGCCAGCACCTTTTAGTGATTTATTTTTAAACATTTGTGTAAGAGAATATACGGTTACGTAAATATATTGGTTGGTGGTATAGATTCCTTTTTTTATAGCTTCGAGTGGTGCAAATCTTTCTTTTTCTTCTGCAAAACCGAAGTTAAAAATTACTCCCAATTTTGGTTTTTCTTTATTTGAGAGGTCGAATTGTACTTTGAACTCTTTTAATTCGTTGTTTCTTAAGACTGTTAAAATTACGTTTGTATATTTTCCGCTTAAGATTTTTTCTCTTTCTATTTTGAGTAGCTCAGGATTTTCTTTGATATTGGATTCGCCTATTTTTATTAGTTTGTCTCCAGCAAGAATTCCAGCGGTTGCAGCTGGGCAAGTTTTTTCAACTTCTTGGATAAAAATTTCTGATTTGGGGAAGCCTATCATAAATATGAAAATGAAGACTAAATATGCGAAAAGAAGATTAAAAGTTACTCCGCCGGCGAGTACAAATAGTTTTTGCCAGTATGGTTTTGATTTAAAGGCGCCATCTCCCTCTTCTTGAGAGTGTTTTTGCTCACCTTGTCCGGGTTCTGCTAGGCCTGCGATTTCTACATAGCCGCCGAGAGGAAGTGCTGAAAGCTTAAAGTTTGTAGTACCAATCTTTTTTTGAAAAATAGTAGGACCCATTCCGATAGAAAAAGTGGGGGTGGATATACCGAATGCTTTGCAGAATAAAAAGTGGCCTAATTCATGAACTATTATTAAAAGCCCAAAACCGATAATTGCGTATAAAACGGGGAATGCTTTGGTTGCCGACGATAGAATCATATATTTCCTTTTTCGCTAAAAACTAATAAAAATGCAATTTTAAGACTTTTTTAGTATACATTTTACGTGGTTGAAATGGCAAGAATTGAGTTTGATAAAAAATAATATTTGAAAATTCATTTTGAGGACGATTTTTTAGTTTTAATTTTTCAAATAGTCGATTGAATAAAGTTTTTGTTATAAATACAACGATTTTGTTAAGCTTTTGCCTGAACTTGGGGGATTTAATTTTTATTAAGAAATGTGAAGCGGAAAATTTTAAAGATATTTTTTACTTGAAAAAAGTTAGAAAAAATATATCCTAATCTTGTTATTATTAACTTTATATAAGCCTAAATTTCTTAAATATTAATATTTAGCTTAGTACTAATGAACAAATTTAGCGTAAATTTTTCGAGAAAATTTTAATTTTATTAATCAGTTTTAAAATTAGGACTTTAGAGTATGCCTACAGTTAATCAACTTATCCGTGGTTCTAGAACCAAAGTTAGCTCAGACACAAAGGCCCCTGCATTAAAAAGTTGCCCTCAAAGAAGAGGAACTTGCATAAGGGTTTACACCGTTACACCAAAGAAACCAAACTCTGCTTTGCGTAAAGTTGCCCGTGTAAAATTAACAACTGGAAGAGAAGTAACTGCATACATCCCAGGAGAGGGTCATAACTTGCAAGAACACTCAGTTGTTTTGATAAGAGGGGGAAGAGTAAAGGATTTACCAGGTGTAAGATATCACATAATTAGAGGTACTTTGGACTCAGCTGGAGTCGAGGCAAGAACTCAAAGTCGTTCTTTGTACGGTGCCAAGAGAAAGAAGGGAACTAAATAATGCCAAGACGTAAGTCGGTTAATATAACAAGAGAAATCGGAGTTGATCCTCGATTTAAATCTGAAGTCGTCCAAAAATTTATCAATGTAATAATGGAACGTGGAAAAAAAGATTTAGCACGTTCTATAGTTTATGGAGCTTTTGACGTTATTGCTAAAAAAACTAACAGCGATGACAAAAAAGCTTTTATTATTTTTGAAAAAGCTATCGATCAAGTAAGACCTTTGGTTGAAGTTAAACCTAGAAGAGTTGGTGGCGGTGTTTACCAAATTCCTGTAGAAGTTCGAACTGCAAGAGCTTTAGCTTTATCTTTTAGATGGATTAAATCATCGGCTCAAGCAAGAAGCGATAAAAGCATGAGCGAGAAGTTAGCGGCGGAGTTGTTAGAAGCTTCAGAGGGAAGAGGAAATGCCATTAAGAAAAAATTAGAAGTTCACAAAATGGCAGAATCAAATAGAGCTTTCTCTCACTATGCTTGGTAAATTAGAATTTTGTATTATCTAATGAGATGTAAATTATGAGTAATGATTATTTAAAAAAATATAGAAATATCGGAATTATGGCGCATATTGACGCTGGAAAAACTACGGTGTCAGAGCGAATTCTTTATTACACTGGTATTTCTCACAAAATTGGTGAAGTCCATGAAGGCGAAGCTACAATGGACTGGATGGAGCAGGAGCAAGAAAGAGGAATTACTATTACCTCGGCTGCTACTACATGTTTTTGGAAAGATTATAGAATAAATCTTATAGATACACCCGGTCACGTAGATTTTACAATAGAAGTTGAGCGATCATTGCGAGTTCTTGACGGTGCTGTTGCTGTATTTTGTGGTGTTGGTGGTGTTGAGCCTCAATCTGAAACTGTTTGGCGACAAGCGGATCGATATCATGTTCCAAGAATAGCTTTTGTAAATAAAATGGATAGAATTGGGGCCGATTATTTTTCAGTTGTTCAAGAGATAGATGAAAAATTGAGCGGGGATCCTCTTCCTATGCAAATTCCTGTTGGCCAAGAAGAGAATTTCAAAGGGATTGTCGATGTTGTTTCTAAGAAAATGGCAACATTTGATGAAGCGTCCAAGGGAGCTATTGTTAATTGGGTTGAAGTTCCTGCAGATCTAAAAGAAAAAACTGACAAAATGTATATCGATATTGTTGAAAGAGCTTGCGATTTTGATGATAATTTGGCTGAGAAATATCTTAATGGTGAAGCGATTTCTACTGACGAAGTAAAAGAGGCGCTTAGAAAAGGTGTTTGCGATCAAAAGTTAACGTTAGTATTTTGTGGTTCTGCTTTTAAAAACAAAGGCGTTCAGTTATTGCTTGATGCGGTTGTTGCTTATTTACCATCACCTCTTGAAATACCTCCTATGAAAGGTATTGACGCGGATACTAAGGAAGAAGTTTCTTTTAATCCAGATCCAGACGGTCCCTTTTGCGCTTTAGCATTTAAGATTATGACAGATCCTTTTGTTGGTTCTTTAACATTTGCAAGAATTTATTCTGGTAAGTTAGAGGCTGGTTCTTACATTATGAATACTTCTAAAAATAAAAAAGAACGAGTAACTCGCTTAGTTAAAATGCATGCAAATAAAAGAGAAGACGCTGCAGATTCAAAAGCGGGAGATATTATTGCGATTGTAGGATTAAAAGATACTACAACGGGTGATACTTTATGCGGGGAAGATGATAGATCAGTTCATTTAGAGTCTATTGTATTTCCAGAACCAGTTGTAAGTATTGCTATTGAACCTAAAGAGCGAGGTGGTTATGAAAAACTTGTCTTGTCTCTTAGAAAAATGATGCAAGAAGATCCTTCTTTTAGATATTCATACAACGAAGAAACAGGGCAAACCGTTATTTCCGGAATGGGCGAGTTGCACTTAGAGATTATAGTGGATCGTCTCAAAAGAGAGCATAAAGTTGAATCAGTTGTTGGAAAACCTCAAGTTGCCTTCAAGGAAACTATTCAAAAATCTATCAAATCTGAAGGTAAATACATTAAACAGTCCGGTGGACGCGGGCAATATGGCCATGTTTGGCTTGAGATTTCACCTCAAGAACGAGGTGCGGGATGTATTTTTGAAAATAAAATTGTAGGTGGGTCTGTTCCAAGAGAATATATACCTGGAATTGAAAAGGGTGTAGTAGAGGCTGAAACTTCAGGAATTCTAGCAGGGTTCCCTGTAGTTGATGTAAAAGTTGTTGTTTATGATGGATCTTACCATGATGTTGATTCTTCAGAAATGGCATTTAAAATAGCAGCATCTATGGCTTTGAGGGATGGAATGGCAAAAGCGTCTCCGGTATTGCTTGAGCCTATAATGAGAGTCGAAGCGTTGACTCCAGAGGAGGCAATGGGCGACGTAATTGGAGATTTAAACTCCAGAAGAGGAAGAATTTTAGGTATGGAATCTAAAAAGGGAATCCAGGTAATAAGGGCAGAGGTTCCATTATCTGAAATGTTTGGTTATACTACTGCATTGCGATCGTTAACCAAAGGAAGAGCTTCATCTTCGATGGAATTCTTTGCTTACAGAGAAGTTCCTAAAAATGTACAAGATGAGATTGTAAATAAAAAATAGAAAGTAAATTTCAAGTTAAGAATTGATAATTTCGGAAGGAATTGGAATGGCAAAAGGCGTTTTTGTGAGAAATAAAACTCACGTAAATATAGGAACAATTGGTCACGTTGATCATGGAAAAACAACCTTGACAGCTGCTATCACTACAGTTTTGTCTAAAAGCGGAACATCTGTAGCTGTACCATTTGATCAAATTGATAAGGCTCCAGAAGAAAGAGAACGTGGTATTACAATATCAGCTTCTCACGTTGAATATGAAACAGCAAAAAGACACTATGCTCACGTAGATTGTCCAGGTCACGCTGATTATGTTAAAAACATGATTACAGGAGCTGCTCAGATGGATGGAGCTATTTTGGTAGTTTCTGCTGCTGATGGAGCAATGCCTCAAACAAGAGAACATATTTTGCTTGCTAGACAAGTTGGTGTTCCATATATTGTTGTTTTCTTAAACAAAGTTGATATGGTTGACGATCCAGATCTTGTAGATTTAGTTGAAGATGAAATAAGAGAATTATTAAGCAAATATAACTTCCCAGGCAAAGATATTCCTGTAATAAGGGGATCAGCTCTTAAGGCATTGGAAGGCGATACAAGTGAAATAGGTTCAAAAGCCATTGAAAAACTTATGGAAGCTGTAGATTCATATATTCCAGATCCAAAAAGAGATTCAGATAAAGCATTTTTAATGCCAATTGAAGACGTTTTTTCAATTTCAGGTCGTGGAACAGTTGTAACCGGAAGAATTGAATCTGGTAAAATTAAGGTTGGTCAAGATGTTGAGATCGTCGGACTCGGACCTACAATGAAAACAACAGTTACAGGCGTTGAAATGTTCCAAAAAACCCTTGATGAAGGTCAAGCTGGTGACAACGTTGGTTTGTTGGTTCGTGGTATCAAAAAAGAAGAAGTCAATAGAGGACAAGTTCTTGCAACTATCGGATCAATCAAGCCTCATAAGAAATTTAAAGCTCAGGTTGTTACATTAAGCAAAGAAGAAGGTGGCCGTCATAGCCCATTCTTTAATGGTTATAGACCTCAATTTTATTTCAGAACTACAGATGTCACGGGAGTAATTACTCTTCCTGAAGGTCGAGAAATGGTCATGCCAGGAGATGATGTTCTGTTAATAATTGAACTTATTTCTCCAATTGCTATGGAAAAAGAGCTTAAATTTGCAGTGCGCGAAGGTGGAAGAACAGTTGGTGCGGGTGTTGTAACAGAAATAATCGAATAGTTGTATAAAATGAAAAAACAGAAAATAAGATTAACTTTAAAATCTTATGATCATCGACTGTTAGACGGCGCTGTAAAACAAATAGTTTTAGCGGTAAAAAGAACAGGTTCTAATTTAGTAGGACCTGTTCCTATGCCTAATAGAAAACAAATTTTTACAGTTTTGCGATCTCCTCACGTCGATAAAAAATCTCGAGAACAGTTTGAGATTATTACTCATAAGAGAGTTTTAGATATAGTTTCTCCAACAGAACAAACAATGGATGCTCTGATGAAATTAAATATTTCAGCAGGAGTTGACGTTGAAATTAAGTAAGAGAGGGTCAATTTTATGCTAAAAGGTTTAATTGGTGAAAAAATAGGAATGACCCAAATTTTCGATCAGAATAAAAAAGTTGTACCTGTATCAGTAATATATTTTTCAGATTGGGTTGTTACGCAACTTAAATCTGTTAAAAAAGATGGTTATTCTGCTGTGCAGGTGGGTAAATTAAAAAAGAAATACTTAGAAAATAAGTTTTCTGAAAATTGGCTCTCTAATAAAAAAGAATATTTTTCTAAAGTTAGAGAAGTTTCGATAGACCAAGAAAGCGAAAATAAAGTAGTTATTGGCCAAAAATTAGATTTATCCAATGTTTCTTTATCTGAAGGCGAAATCATCAATGTAGCGGGAACCTCAATCGGTAAAGGTTTTCAGGGTGTTGTTAAACGATGGGGATTTGCCGGTGGGCCAGCAAGTCACGGTTCAATGTTTCATCGTGCTCCCGGAGCAATTGGACACATGAGAACTCAGGGAGAGGTTATAAAGGGTAAGAAATTACCAGGACAGCTTGGATCTCGAAGATTTACAGTAAGAAAATTGAAGATAGTTCGAATTGATAAAAATATCGGATGTTTATATATTAAGGGCTCTGTTCCAGGTAAAAAGAATACTTTATTAGAAATTTCTAAACAAGGGTAATGGCAATGGAAGTAATTTCAGTATTTAATGCCGATGGGCAAAAGCAAGGAAATTTGGATTTGGGATTTGACCTTCCTAAAAGGGAAATTTCAACTAAAGCTTATTCTTTAGCAATAAGATCGTTGCTTATTAATTGGAGACAAGGAACAGTAGCTTGTAAAGATAGAAGCGAGGTTGCTTTTTCCGGTAAAAAACCATGGAAGCAAAAAGGTACAGGTCGAGCTCGAGCAGGAACAGCCAGTTCTCCTCTTTGGAGAAAAGGTGGAGTTATTTTTGGACCTCAACCAAGAACCAGAAAATTAAAACTTTCTGCTAATCAAAAAGTTGTGGCTTTTAATAACATTTTTTATTCAATGCTTGAAGGTGATAAGATAAAATGTGTGGATTTTTCAAGTAATGAGACAAATCCAAAAACTAAAGATGTTTATAAAATTTTGAAAAATTTAAATTTGCACAAAGATAAAACAGTTATCTTTTTAGATTTTAATGATTCTAAAAGTTTTTCATCTTTCAGAAATATTCCTAACGTAAATATTTTATTTTTTGATCAACCTAATGCATTTGATCTTACATGTGTTAAAAATTGGGTATTTCTTAAAAAAGATTCAGACTTATTTAAAAGCATGGTTGCAAAATGGAATTGAATATTTTTGATGTTATCAAAGGTACTATTAGTACCACAAAGAGCCTAGAGCAAAGGCGAACCTTGGGGAAAATAACTTTCTTGGTTAATAATGCAGCTAACAAAATTTTGGTTAGAGATGCTGTAAAAAAAATATGGAAAGTTGAAGTAGATACGGTTCGAATTATTAATTTACATGGAAAAAACAAAACATCTGGTCGAAGATCTTTTGTTTCATCTGATGTCAAGAAAGCTATTGTTACTTTGAAAAAAGGTTACAAAATTGATTTAGGAGATCAATTTGAAACAATGGGCTTGAAGAAAGAAGAAAATCTTTCAAAAGGTAAGGAATAATTATGGCGATTATATCTAGAAAACCAGAAAATCCATCTTTAAGAGCCCAGCAGTTTATTTCTACAAAGCATTTGACCAAAAAGGATCCAGAAAAAAGTTTGGTAACAGCGTTACCTAAAACTGGCGGACGAAATGCGTACGGAAGAATTACTGTTAGACATCGTGGCGGTGGAGCTAAAAGAAAATACAGAATAATTGATTTTAAAAGAATTCATAGAGATATTAGCGGGTCTGTAATTGCTTTGGAATATGATCCAAACAGAAACGTTTCTATAGCTTTAGTTGTTTACAAAAATGGTGCTAAAAGCTATATTTTATCACCAGATGGATTGAAAGTTGGCAGCGAAGTAATGGCAAGTGTTGATGCAGAAGCCAAGGTTGGATATTCTTTACCATTAAGAAAAATACCCGTAGGGTTTTTTGTTCATAATGTTGAATTGTATGCAGGAAGAGGCGGAAAATTTGCACGTAGCGCAGGAACCTCGGTTCAATTAATGGCTAAAGAAGGTGAATTCGCAATTTTAAAAATGCCTTCAAGTGAAATTCGAAAAATTTCTTTAAATTGTTGGGCAACTATCGGAATATTGTCTAACGCAGATTATAGAAATATTACATTAGGAAAAGCAGGCAGAACAAGACATTTGGGATTCAGACCTGCTGTTCGAGGTATGGCTATGAATCCAGTAGATCACCCTCATGGTGGTGGAGAAGGTAGATCTAAATCAGGATCACACCCAGTTACTCCTTGGGGAAAATGTTGTAAGGGTATGCGAACAAGAAAAAGAAGCAATGATGCTATTATTAGACGTCGTAAACCGTAGTAATGTTCTGTTAGAAAGACAAAGGATTAATATATTATGGCAAGGTCGTTAAAAAAAGGCCCTTATGTATCACCTAAATTACAAGAAAAAATAGATAAAGTAAGATCTTCCGGAAAAAAAGAAATGATAAAAACTTGGGCTAGATCCAGTGTTATCACTCCGGAGTTTGTTGGCCTAACTATTGCGGTTCATGATGGGAAAAAATTTAATCCCATTTTCATAACTGAAAATATGGTAGGACATTCATTAGGTGAATTTTCTTTTACAAGAACTTTTAGGGTACACAGTGGACAACGTAAAGCGGCTGCTGTTACAGAATCTAAATAATTTAGGATGGGAAAAATATGCTGTTTAGGGCTAGTAGTAGATATGTTAGAGTTTCTCCTTATAAATTGAGACTATATGCAGATGTAGTTAGGGGAAATTCTGTAGACAAAGCTTTGGCTTGGCTTAAGATGTGCAGAGTTAAAATGGTAGAACCAGTTGAAAAACTTGTTTACTCAGCTTATTCAAATGCAAAGAATCTTCAAAAAGATATTGGTATGGAGAATCTTTACATTAAAGAAATAGTGGTTGATCAAGGGCCTATTATTAAATATTCTAAACCATCTGCAATGGGACGAGCTGCGGCGCAAAGAAAAAGATTAAGTCACATAAAAATAGTATTAGAAAGTAAGTAAAATTTCATAAACTCTTTATTTGAGGTGATTTGTGGGACAGAAGGTACATCCTTTAGGATTTAGATTAGGAGTATACGAAGATTGGCAAGCTCATTGGTTTGCTAAAAAAGGATCTTATGGAGTTGGATTGCTTGAAGATATAAAAATGAGAAATTTTCTTCTTGCTAATCTTGATAGATCCGAAATTGCGAAAATTGTTATTGATAAAGCAGGGGATAACGTAAAAATTGTTTTATTTTCTGGTCGCCCTGGAAGCGTTATCGGTAAAAAAGGACAAGGTATTTTGCAGCTTAGAGACGCAATGTATAAGGAATTCAATAAACAAGTTGATATTTCTGTTCAAGAAATAAAAGTTCCTGAAGCAAATGCTCAATTGGTTGCTATAAGCATCGCAGAACAGTTAGAAAAAAGAGCAAATGTTAAAAAATTGATGAAAAAAGCCGGGTTTGCAGCTATAAAAAGCGGAACTAAAGGTATTAAAATTTGTTGCTCTGGAAGATTGGGCGGTGCTGAAATTGCGCGAATAGAGTGGTTGAAATTGGGTTCCATTCCTTTGCATACATTAAGATCCCACATTGAATATGCTTGTGCAGAAGCTAAAACTACTTACGGATTAATAGGTGTTAAAGTTTGGATTTGTAAAGGCGAATATTAATAAGGTAGAGAAACGTCATGTTAATGCCGAAAAAAACTAAATTTAGAAAATCCCAAAGAGGTAGAATGACTGGACTTTCAAAAGGAGCGCGTGAGCTTGCTTTTGGAGATTTTGGGTTGGTTGCGGTAGAGCCTGCATGGGTAACAGCGCGACAAATAGAAGCTTCCCGTGTATCTATTTCTAGAAGGCTTAAAAAAGGTGGAGATTTATTTATTAGGGTATTTCCTGATAAACCAATTTCTAAAAAACCAGCTGAAACTAGAATGGGAAAGGGAAAAGGAAATCCAGAGGTTTGGGTAGCGGTTGTTAAAAGAGGTCGAATTTTATTCGAGTTAAAAGGGTTATCAGAAAGCGAGGCTAAGGAAGCTTTAAATCAGGTTTCCTATAAACTTCCTATGAAGACTAAATTTATTAGAAAAGAAGCAACTGTTGTAGAAGAAGTTAAAAATTAGGAAGTGAATAAAGGTTTTACTTTATGAATAAAACAGATTTAACAACTCTAGATAATAAAGCTCTAATATTAGAAGTAGAGCAATTGAAAAAAGAATATTTTAATTTGAAGTTAAATGTTTCAACTACGTCTGTAAAAGATTACTCACAATTTAAGAAACTTAAAAGACGCATAGCTCGAGCTTTAACTTTGATAAAACAACAAAAAAATAATAATAGCTAAATTAGCTTGGTGGGTATATCAAATGGCAGAACTTGAAGCAATAAAAATAAATGAATCTAAGAAGATGGAAGGCGAAGTAGTCTCAGATAAAATGGATAAGACCATTGTTGTTGAGGTTACAAGAACATTAAAACATCCTGTGTTGGGAAAAGTTATTAAGCGTTCCAAGAAATACAAGGTTCATGATGAAAAGAATAGTGCAAAAGTCGGAAATTGGGTTGAATTTGCAGAATGCAGACCTTTATCAAAGACCAAGCATATGGTTTTATGCAAAATAATTCGTAGTTCTAACTAATAAAGTTTGGGCATAGATTATGGTACAAAAACAAACAAAACTCAATGTTGCAGATAACTCAGGTGCAAAAAGCGTTATGGTTATCGGAGTTCCTGGTGGAACAAACAAACGATTTGCTTATTTGGGAGATATTATAAAAATCGCAGTTAAAAGCGCGATTCCCGGCGGCACTGTTAAAAAAGGTGAAGTTTGGGATGCAGTTATTGTTCGTACAAGAAAAGAATTTAGAAGAGAAGATGGAAGTTATATTCGTTTTGATGATAATGCGGCTGTGATTTTAGATAAAGCAGGGCAAATGATTGGAACACGAATTTCAGGTCCAGTTGCAAGAGAATTAAGATCTGGTGGTTATTCGAAAATAATTTCTTTAGCTCCCGAAGTTTTATAAATTTTGCAGTGAGGAAGATAATGCTAAGTAGAATTAAAAAGGATGACTTGGTTGTTGTTCTATCAGGTAAAGATAAGGGCAAAGAAGGTCGAGTTATCGATATTGACACAAAAAAGGATGCAGTATTAGTAAAAAATATTGCAATAGTAACTCGGCATGTTAAAGCTAAAAGATCAGGTGAAAAAGGCGGAATTATCAAAGAAGAAGCTTATATTCCTCTTTGCAGAGTAATGCCGGTTTGTTCTTCGTGTAAAAAGTCTTGTCGCATGCAAGTAAAAATTAAAGAAGATAAAAACAAAGTTCGAGTATGTCATCGATGTAAAGAAGAATTTTAATCGAGTTTTAAGGAAATAATATGGCTATGCGATTAGAAGAAATATATAAAACAAAATTAAAACCAGCTCTTCAAAAAGAATTAAACTTAAGCAATGAAATGGAAGTTCCTAAGGTTAATAAAATTGTTTTGAATACTGGTATTAAAGAATCTGTATCAGATGCAAAAGCTGTAGCGGCTGTAAAAGAAGTTATAGGATTAATTGCTGGACAAGCAGGTCTAACAACTTATGCAAAAAAATCTGTTGCGGGATTTAAATTAAAAGAAGGATCGGCAATAGGAGTAAAAGTTACTCTTAGGGGCCAAAGAATGTATAACTTTTTGGATAAGCTAATTAATTTGGCATTGCCTCGAAACAAGGATTTCCAAGGTGTTAAAGTAAGTTTCGATGGAAATGGAAATTATAATTTGGGAATAAAAGATTGGATGATATTTCCAGAAGTTGATTATGACAAAGTAGAAATATCCAGAGGTTTAAATATTACAATTGAAACTTCTTCTAAGAATGATAAGCATGTTTATGCTTTATTGAAAAGCTTTAATATGCCGTTTCAAAAGGTTAAGGAATAAGTTATGGCAAAGAAAAGTCTCATAGAAAAAGCAAATAAAGAACCAAAATTTTCTACAAGAAAAAGAAATCGTTGCAAATTGTGTGGAAGGCCACGTGGTTTTATGAGAATGTTTATGTTGTGCAGGCTTTGTTTTAGAAAATATGCCTTGCAAGGTTTATTGCCAGGTGTTAAAAAAGCAAGTTGGTAAGAAATTTGATTTTACGAGGAAAAAATGTCAATAGATTCGATCGGTGATTTTTTAACTATAATCAGAAACGGAATAAGAGCTACCAAGCGTTCTGTTACTGCTCCTTTTTCAAATGAAAAATTGGGAATTGCTCAAGTTTTGAAAGAAGAAGGTTTTATAAAAGATTTTCAAAAAATAGAAGACGAAAATAAAAAAAGTCTTTTAAAAGTTTATTTAAAATATGTTGATGGCGAATCTGTAATCCATGAAATAGTTCGTATTAGCAAGCCAGGTAAACGTACTTATGAAGGTGTTAGTAAAATGCGATCTGTCATAGGTGGTCTTGGAGTTGCTATTTTAACAACAAATCTTGGAATAGTTGCAGATAAAAAAGCTAAAGAATTGTCAGTTGGTGGCGAAGTTATTTGTCACGTTTGGTAAAAGGTAAAAGCAATGTCAAAAATTGGCAGAAAACCGATATTATTAAATTCTGTGAAAGTTGAAATTAAAGATAATGTAATTTCTTTAAGTGCAACAAAAGGTAAAATTACTCATGTTCTTCCTGCTTCATTAAACATTAAACATGAAAAAGGCACCTTGATTTTGGGTGTAAACGGTAAGATGGACAAAGACGCAAAAATGAATTGGGGATTACACAGAGCTTTACTCGCTAATGAAATTAAGGGTATAGACACTGGATTTGAAGAAAATATAAAAATAGTTGGCTTGGGATTTAAAGCACAAATAACAGGCAAAAAAATGATATTTTCTTTGGGTTACAGCCATAAAATTGATTTTGAAATTCCAGTTGGTGTAGAAATTACAGTTGATAAAACAGGACAACTTTTAAATGTTAAAGCTGGTGATAAAAGATTGCTTGGACAAACTTGTGATACAATAAGGTCTTTTAGACCGGTTGAACCTTATAAAGGGACTGGAATTATTAGAGAAAATGAATTTGTTATTAGAAAAGCTGGAAAATCTAAAACAGCTGCATAATTAAGTTTGGTATCTAAAAGGGAAAATTTGTGAGCTACGAGAAAAAACTGAAAATAAGAGCTAAAAGAAGAAAGTTTAGAGTAAAAAATTCTTTTGTAAGTAGAGGTATACTTCCAAGAGTATCAGTTTTTAGAAGTTTAAATCAGATTTATGCTCAAATAATTGATGATAGCACTCATTCAACTTTGGCTAGTTTTTCTTCCTTGGTTTTGAAAGAAAAAGGAACAAAGGCTGAAATAGCAAAAAAGGTTGGAATTGAATTAGGTAAAATAGCTAAATCTAAATCCGTCGAAAAAGTTTTTTTTGATCGTGGTAAATATGCTTATCATGGAAGAGTTGCTGCTTTGGCTGATGGATTAAGAGAAAGTGGCTTGAATTTTTAAAATATATAGTTTTGATAGATATAAAATATTTTTAAGAGTAAGTAGATTAGGATACATTTATGGCAGAAGCTAAAAAGAAATTGCCACAGACAACTGAAGAATTAGTTGAAAAGGTTCTGAAGGTTCGTAGAGTTGCTAAAGTTATTACCGGTGGAAGAAGATTTGCTTTTTCTGCATTAGTTGTGGTTGGTAATAATTCAGGATCTGTTGGCATGGCTCAAGGTAAAAGTAGAGATGTTTCTCTCGCTATCGCAAAAGCTGTTAAAAAAGCTAAAGAGAGTATGATAGAAATTCCTCTTTATAAAACAACAGTCCCTTTTGGGATTATTGGAAAACATGGAGCTAGCAAGGTCGTTATAAGATCTGCATCAAAAGGTACTGGCGTAATTGCTGGGGGAGCTGTTAGAGCAGTTATGGAAGCTGTTGGGGTAAAAGATATTTTAACCAAATCAATAGGTTCTAAAAATCCTACTAATGTTGTTAAGGCAACAATAGATGCTTTATTGAAACTTAGAGCTGCAAAAAAAATTGCATATTTGCGTGGTAAAACTGTAAAAGAAATGATCGGAGTAAAAAATGATGCAGTTGAACAAGTTAAATAAATTAAAAAAAGATAGAAAAGTAGTAGGACGAGGTGGAGATTTGGGTGGTACTTCCACAAGAGGTCACAAAGGTCAAAAAGCAAGATCTGGCGCACATGTAAAAGCTTTCTTCGAGGGTGGACAAATGCCTATTTCACGAAGATTGCCTAAAAGAGGTTTTGTTAATGCTTTTAAGAAGGAAGTATGTTGCGTTAACATTTGTGATTTAGAATTAAAATTTAATTCTGGAGAGATAGTAAATCTAGTTTCACTGACAGAAAAAGGGCTTGTTAAGGGACGATCAAAATCAATGGCAATTAAAATTTTGGGTAAGGGAACCCTTTCTAAAAAATTAGTTGTTCATGCTGATATGTTTAGTAAGTCGGCCATTGAAGCTATAGAAAAATCTGGCGGTGCCGTTAATTTAATTAAGGAGAATTCTAGTGGTAGTTCTGCTTCGTAACTTTAAAAACGTCTTTTTAGTTTCTGAGTTAAGAAAAAAAGTACTTTTTACGTTAGGGATATTGGCTTTATGTCGATTTGGAGCACATATACCTATTCCTGGAATCGATGAAGTTCGATTACTCCAATTTATGAATAATGCAGCGAGTGGTTTTTTGGGGTATTTGAATTTGATTTCAGGGGGAGCTTTAACTAGATTTTCTATATTCGCATTGGGAATTTCGCCTTACATCACAGCTTCTATTATGATGCAAGTTTTAACGATGGTTGTACCATCGCTTGAAGCGCTTCATAAAGAAGGTGATTATGGTCGAAGAATAATTAATCAGTATACAAGATATTTAACATTGCTTTTAAGTTTGATACAAAGTTTTTGGCTTATTTTGTACGCAGAAAATCAAAATCTTGCTATAGCTCCAGGATGGAGTTTTAGATTAACAGGAATGTTGGTTATGTCTGTTGGCGCATTATTTGTCATGTGGCTTGGAGAGCAAATAGGAGCTCATGGAATAGGAAACGGAAGTTCCATGATCATTTTCGGTGGAATTGTTGCCGATCTTCCTGGGGCAATATGGCGTGTTATTAGTGATATTAGACTTGGACAATTTGAACCTCTTTTAGGATTGTTGCTTATAGCAATTACTATTGCAGTTACTGCATGTGTTATTTTCTTAGAAAAAGGTGAAAGAAAAATTCCAGTTCAATATGCAAGAAGAATTGTCGGGAATAAAATATATAGTGCGCAAAGCTCCTATATTCCATTTAGATTGAACACGGCAAACGTAATTCCAGTTATTTTTGCAGGGTCAATTATAACTTTACCAATGATGCTTTCTAATTTATTAGCAAAAAAGTTTCAATTTTTTTCAGGTTTATCAGAATGGGTAACTCCACGTGGTTTGATTTACGATGTTTTGATGGTGTTTTTAATTATTTTCTTTGCATATTTTTATACTGCGGTAATTATAAATCCAGAAGAATTGTCTGAAAATTTGAAAAAATCGGGTGGCTTTGTTCCTGGTATAAGACCCGGAAGAAAAACAGCTGAATTTTTTAATTATGTTTTGACAAGAGTTTGCTTCCCAGGTGCTATTTATTTAGCAACTTTAGTAATATTGCCGGATATTTTAGCGGCTATTTTTCATTTTCCAGCATTATTTGGTGGAACCGGTTTATTAATTACAGTTGGCGTTGCAATGGATACATCAGCTCAAGTTGAATCATATTTGATAGAAAGGCGATATGAAGGATTTTTATCAACTGGAAGATTAAGAACTCGCTACGGAAGATAAATTTTAGATATAAGGTTGTATGATAGTTATAAAGAATAAGCAAGCGATTGATAAAATGCGAACAGCTGGTAAGTTGCTTGCTGAAATTATGGAAAAAGTAAAAATTATCATAGAACCAGGAATCGATAGTTTTGAAATAGATTTTTTTATAGAAAAGAACATGCATGAAGTTGGTTTAAAACCTGTTTGTAAGGGATATGCTGGTTATAAACACGCAACATGTATTTCAATTAATGATGTTGTGATTCATGGGGTTCCTTCAAAAAATATCATTTTAAAAACTGGAGATTTGATAAAAATTGATGTAGTTGGGGCTTATAAAAATTATTGTGCAGATCTTACAAGATCATATTTCGTAGGAAATGTGTCAGAATCTGTAAAAAAAATAGTAGAAATATCTCAAAAAGCATTAGACAGTGGAATTTTAGAAGTTCAAATCGGAAAAAAAGTTTCAGATATTTCTAAAACAATTGAAAAGATAGTTAAAGATGAAGGTTTTGAAATAGTTCGCAATTTTGCAGGTCATGGGATTGGAAAAAATATTCATGAGTTGCCTGAAATTCCTAATTTTTATCAAAAGGGGAATAGTGATACTGTTTTAAGACCTGGAATGACATTTGCAATTGAGCCTATGATTACAGAAAAAGGTTATGAAATTTTTATAGAATCTGATGGATGGACTGTGAAAACTTTAGATGGGGGGCTGGCGGGGCATGTTGAAGATACTATTTTGGTTACTGAAAGTGGACCGGAAATTCTTACCCGTTTATAAAACAAAGGAATAATTAGTTTATGATGAAAACTAAGGAAGATATAATAAAAGTTGAAGGTATTGTAGAAGAAACGTTGCCTAATGCAAAATTTCGGGTAAAATTAGAAAACGGGCATTTGGTTTTGGCTCATATTTCAGGTAAAATGCGAATGAACTACATAAAACTTGTTGAAGGGGACAAAGTTTTAATTGAAATTTCAACTTATGACCTGACTAAGGGCAGAATAGTATCAAGACTCAGTAAAAATAAGCAAATTGAAAACATTGAAAATCTGTAAAAATTAAAAATTTCATGTTTTTTTAATTAAATTTTGTAATTTTTTATTTATTTAGCGTTTTGGGAAAGACATATGAAAGTAAGAACATCAATAAAGAAAATGTGCGCAGATTGTAAAATTGTGAAAAGAAACGGTGTTGTTAGGGTTATTTGTAAGAAAAATCCTAGACATAAACAACGACAAGGTTAAGAGATAAAGGTTTTTTATTTATGAATTCAATTAAAGTATTGGGTTGGAGGAGTTAATGGCTCGTATATCAGGTATATATCTCCCTAAAGATAAAAGAATAGAAGTTGCTTTGACTTATATTTATGGAATAGGTTTAAAGTTGTCTAAAGATATCTTAAAAGAAACCGGCGTAAATCCAGATAAAAGAGTTTACGATTTGACGGATGAAGAGGCTTCTATTATTCAAAGAAAAATAACCAATGATTATACTATTGGTGGTGATTTGAAAAAAGAGATCACTTTGAATATTAAACGACTTCAAGAAATTGGATCTTATCGGGGACATAGACATAAAAAATCGCTTCCAGTTAGAGGCCAAAGAACGAAAACAAATGCAAGAACAAGAAAAGGTCCAAGAAAAGCTGGATCAGCAGTTGCTCTTAAAAAAGCTCCAACTAAGAAATAAAAGTTAGAATGTTTAAAGTAACGGAAAGTTATTATGGCATATAAAAAGAAGACTAAAAATAAAGCGTTAAAAGTTGAGATGGCTTTAGTACATGTTAAAGCTACTTTCAATAATACACTAGTTTCAGCAACGACTATGAGTGGTGACGTTATAACACGAGCAAGCGCAGGCCAGCTAAGTTTTAAGGGTGCCAGAAAAGGAACTCCTTTTGCGGCTACTCAAATTGCTAATAAAGTTGCAAAAGATTTAGTTGATTTAGGCGTTAGAACTGTTGAAGTTAATATGCAAGGTCCTGGATCTGGAAGAGATGCTGTTGTAAGAGCATTGCAATCTACAGGATTAGCAGTAACAGTTTTGAGAGATGTAACTCCATTGCCTCACAATGGTTGCAGACCTCCAAAGAAACGTAGAGTATAATTTAAAGTATTTTAATAGAAACAACTTAATTTTAAATACAGGATTGATATGGGAATCAAGACTTCATTTTATAAAAAATTTCGCCAGTTAGAAATCTGCCCAAAGGTTGGTTGCAGAGTTCTAGAGCGCAGACCAACTTCTCCAGGAGAGCATGGAAGAAAAATTGGCACAAAGAAGCTTTCAGAGTATGGTGTTCAGCTTCGTGAAAAACAAAGATTGCGACTTATTTATGGACTAAGAGAACGTCAATTCCATAAATTTTTTGAGATGGCATCAAAGCATAAAGGTGTTACCGGAGAAACATTGCTTTCTTATTTGGAAAGACGAATTGATAATGTTGTTTATAGATTGAAAATGACAACATCAAGAAATCAATCACGACAATTAGTTGTTCATGGACATGTTTTAGTAAATGGCAAAAGAGTAAAATCTCCTTCTTGCTTAGTAAAAGTTGGCGATGTTATTTCATTAACAGGAAGTTCTCTTGCAAAAGAAGCTTTTGTCAAAAATGTTATCGAAAAAAGAATGGCTCTTGCTATAAAAGTTCCAGACTGGCTTGAATTAAACAAAAAAGATCATAAAGGAACTGTTCTAAGAGATCCTGTTCGCGATGATATTAAAGATAAGATCGAAGAACACTTAATTGTTGAATTGTATTCTAAGTAATATTGAAATTAAAAGAAGTTTTTACTTCTTTTTTAGAGGCAGAATTGTGTTAGTAATTTTTTGATATGGGGGTATGGATGCAAAACAAAACGTATAAAGCGTTGACTTTGCCTACTTTGAAATGGGATACCAAAAAATCTTCAGATACATATGGTGAGTTAGTAGTTCAACCGTTAGAGCCAGGCTTTGGAACAACGCTTGGAAATGCTCTGAGAAGAACTTTGCTTGCTGCTATCGAAGGATCTGCGGTAACTGCAGTGATAATTAAGGGCGTAAATAATGAGTTTTCTGTTATCGATGGTGTGATTGAAGATGTTTTAAATATTTTATTGAATATTAAAGGCGTTGTAATAAAAAATCACACAGGTTTGCCTGGTAAAATGCATCTTTCTGTAAAAAGAGAAGGCGCTGTAACCGTTGCAGATATTGTGGCAGATAGTCATCTTGAACCTTTAAATAAAGAACATGTTTTAGCTCATTTAGCAGTTGACGGTGAATTGGATATCGAATTCTTTGTTCATTCAGGAAGAGGATATCAAATAGCACAATGGCCGCTTGGTGAATCTATTCAAGAAGATGGTAAAATTTATCTTGATGCAGCATTCTCACCAATATCAAGAGTAGAATACAAAGTAGAAAAAACACGTGTTGGGCAAGCTATTGATTATGATAAATTAATTTTATCTGTTTCATCAAATGGTGTAATTTCTCCTCAAGATGCTGTTTATTACGCAACATCTGTTTTAAGAACTCAATTAGAACATTTCTTGTCTGCTCCAGAGATTCAATTTAATGAAATCTCCAAAGTAGAAGAAAAAGTTGAAGAAGTTGTAAGTGGTGATGTCCAAAACAGTCCAACAAAAGGCCTTCCAGTCGAATTATTTCTCAAACCAATTGAAGAACTTGAATTCTCTGTTCGAGCTCACAACTGCCTTGTAAGTGCCGGTGTAAAAAGAGTTATCGATTTAGTAAATTTAACAGAAGAAGAACTTTTAAAAGTTAAAAACTTTGGAAGAAAGTCTCTAAAAGAAGTAAGAGAAATTCTTAAAGCATTCAACTTGGGTCTTGGAATGAATGTAAAAGAGTTGGATTTGAAAAAAGTTATTAAAGAACAAGAAGGTGCATTAAAGTCATGAATCATCAATATGGAAGAAGAAAGCTTAACGTAAAGCCTTCTCATCGGAAGGCAATGATAAGAAACCAAATTATACATTTTATAAATTATGGTTGCTTACAGACTACAAAACCTAGAATTGCAGAAGTTAGAAGTGTTTCTGAAAAGCTTATAACAATTGCAAGAGAAGGTTGGAATTTTAATACAATAAGGCGTATTAAAAAACATTTACCTTATGACAATAAAGCTGTAGAAAAACTTATAAAAGAAATAGCTCCTAAATATGTTGACCGTCCAGGTGGATATACAAGGGTGATTCCTTTGGGAAGAAGATCTAGCGATACAGCTTTTGTTGCAAGACTTGAGTGGGTATAAATAAAATACAAAGTAAAAAGGGCACTTGAAAAAGTGCCCTTTTTTATTGCTCATTTTGAAAGTTATTTTTGAATAATTTGATTATAAGAATGTTCCAATTTTTTTATTGTGATAGAAGGTAAATAGTTTTCGGATACAAGTTTATAAGCATTTTCACCGAATTTTGCTACTAATTCTTTATTGTCTAAAAAAAGTTTAATTTTGTTTGCAAGGTCGTTTGCATTATCATTTTCAAATAATAATCCTGTTTGATTATTTAGAATTACATTTTCAGCGCCAGTGGTAGTTGCTCCAATGGATGCTTTTTTCATAAGCGCGGCTTCTAATAAAACGATTCCAAACGCTTCCTGCTTGCTTGGTAAAATTTTAAAATCAGAATAAAACAAAATTTCTGCAGTTAAGCTGGAAAACCCAACAAAATAAGCAAATTTTTCAAGTTTTAAAGCAGAAACAAGTTTTTGACATTCTTCAAAATATTCACCTTTATTGTTTCCCACAAAGATAATTTGCAATGGTTTATTGTTTTTATAAATAAGTTTTTGCATAGCTTTTAGCAAAATAGTTTGATTTTTGTTTTTTGCTACATTTGCGATACAAACTGCAAAAGGGATATTCGGTTCTAATTCAATATCGAAATGTTTTTTGAAGAAATCTTCTTTTGAAAGTGATAACGATTTATCAAAGTTTAAAAAAGGTTGAGCATTGAAAAATGGAGGCAAAAATTCGACTATTTTTATATTTTTTACTCTTTGTTTAATTAGTTCTTTTATTGGCTTGCTTCCGGCAAAAACAGCCGCCAAATTTTTTAGGTACTTAGGCCTGATTCTACTAAAATCATGCTGAGATAAAAGCACCGGGATATTTAATTTTTTACCAGCTTTTTTAGCTGCAATTATCTCTTTCCAAGAGTTGCAATGAATAATATTTATATCATTTTCATTGCAAACCTTTAGGATGTTTTTTGTAAGTCCCCAAAATCGTTGTTTTTTAAAAATTCTTTTTGAGAAAATAGAATAGTGTGCGATCTTAAGATTTTTTAGTTGTTGCTGCATTCCGCTGTTTTGCGATACCAAAATTGATGTTTTAAATCCGTTTTCAATCAAATTGTTGTAGAGGTTAATCGTTGCAACTTCTCGACCTCCAAAACCGATTTCGGAGCAAATGACTAAGATATTTGGTTTTTGGGGATTAAGAGTTTTTTTGTTTCGAGAGTTAGAAATTTGCACAAATTCGATTTTGCAAAGGGTTTGATATTTTTTTAGTAAGAAAATTAAAAAAACTGAGAGGCTGAAAATAGATGATATTAATATTATCATTAAAGCCTTTCAAACAGTGTTTCGATTATTTTGGTAGCCCCAAGGGGAATCGAACCCCTATTTCTGCCGTGAGAGGGCAATGTCCTAACCGTTAGACGATGGGGCCAAAACATGTTAAGAATATTACAAGATAAGTTGGATAATATCAAGTTTGGGAACTATTTAAATTTTTGTTTTTTTGCGTTAAAATTGGTGTTTATTTGCGATATTTGCTATTAAAGTATAATGTTTTGTTTGAGTTTTAAATTTCTTCGGATAGGGGATTGAATAATTTGAAAAAGTTTAAAGATTTTTGGATGAGGGGTTCGAGCAAGAAAGTAGCGACTAAAGATATAAAATCCTGTTCTACCCATACTTGTAGTATGCATCCAGATGGTCAGCATTTGCACCATTCTCTTAGATCAGAAATTGCTTGCCATTTTCCATATGCAGTATTTTCCGTTTCGATTAGTATGATCATTTTGGGTCTATTAACTTCTATTCCTATTTCAAATTTAACTGCGCATAAGCTTTTTCATAATTTTCACTTTTTACATATTGTTTTTTCCGCTACCGGTGTGATTTTGACTTTTACTAGGTATTCAGTGAGCATTTTTGGGGGACTGTTAGCTGGTATTTTAATTCCAGCGGTTTTTTGTACCATGTCTGATTCTTTACTTCCTTATTTAGGTGGAACATATCTTGGAATTGATATGAAATTTCATTGGTGTTTTATTTCGCACTTGGATGTGGTTTTACCTTTTTTAGTTATTGGAATAATAAATGGTTATGTTTTAAGCAGACATTTTGGTACTTTGAAAATTTTTTATTCAAAAGGTTCACATTTTTTGCATATATTTATAAGCGCAATGGCGTCAATTTTATATCTAGTTAGTTATGGTTTTTCTGACTGGGGAAAATATATTAGTTTCGTATTTGTTTATTTAATATTTGCTGTATTGATACCATGTACAATTGCGGATTTGGTTTTACCGGCAATGTTCGCGAAAAAAATGAAGAAAAATTAATTAAATAGGGCAAGGATTTATTTTGGATACTATGAAAAAAATTAGAATAGAAAATGTTTCAAAATCATTCCATGGCGATTTAATACTAGACAATTTAAATCTGGAAATTCCTTCAGGGAAATTTTTTTCTTTGCTCGGTCCCAGCGGGTGCGGCAAAACTACATTGCTTCGATTAATTGGTGGATTTGAACCTGTAGATAGTGGCAAAATTTATTTAGGTGATGAAGATATTACCAATCAACCTATTTTTAAAAGGCGAGTAAATACAGTTTTTCAACAATATGCATTATTTCCACATCTTTCTGTTTTTGAAAACGTTGCATATGGTTTGCGTGTAAAAAAAATGAAAGAATCGGATATTAAAAGCAAAGTAATGCATACGCTTTCGCTTGTTCGTCTTGCGGGTCATGAATTCAAAAATATTAATAATTTATCTGGTGGGCAACAGCAACGAGTTGCTCTTGCAAGGGCTATCGTTAATGAGCCGGATGTTTTGCTTTTAGATGAACCTCTTGCCGCTCTTGATTTCAATCTAAGAGAGCAAATGCTTATTGAATTGTTAGATTTGCAACATAATTTTGGAACAACATTTATTTATGTAACACATGATCAATCAGAAGCTTTAACAGTTGCTGATGGCATTGCAATTTTTAATAAAAATGGAAGAATTGAGCAAATTGGAACGCCAAAAGAAATTTATGAGTTTCCTGCTTCGCGATTTGTTGCAACATTTGTAGGCAATACTAATATTATTGAAGGGATTCTTCATGTTAGAGATAATCTTGTATGGCTTGAGGTAGAAAATTTAGGAAGTCTATTTTTGGATGTTCCAAATAAAAAAAGTTGGTTTATTTCTGGTAGAAGAATATTTTTAAGTTTGCGTCCTGAAAAAATATTGATAAGCAAGAAAGAAAAAGAAGGATTTTCTAATCATTTAACAGGAAAAGTTATTAACGTTGTTTATCAGGGTAGATTTACTCAATATCAGGTGCGTCTTAAGAATGGAAAACTATTAACAGTTTTTGAACAGAATGAAGAACATTTTCCTCAAGAAGATATTCTTGCAAATGATAAAGTTCATTTATATTTTCAAAAAGAAAACGTTATTTTGTTGGAGAGATGATGGGCTTTTTAAAAAGAATTCTCCAAGAGGAGTATCCTTATCTGTTAGCATTTCCTGCCATTATATGGCAGATTTTCTTTTTGTATATTCCTCTTTTAGTTATTTTCATTTTTAGTTTTAGAGATTATTCAGAAAGTTATGGATTTATCGGATGGACGTTTTCTCATTATGAAAGAATATTAAAACCTATTTATTTACACGTTGTTTTCAATTCTTTTTATCTAGCGTTTGCAACCGCTGTGATTTGTATGTTTATAGCGTATCCTGTTGCTTATTTTCTGGCTTTTCGAGTAAGAAGATTAAAAATGTTTTTTCTTTTTTTACTAGTTCTTCCTTCATGGACAAATATTATTGTGGAAGTTTATGCATGGTTTTTTTTACTTGAAAAAAGGGGATTGATAAGTAGAGTTTTGTATTCTTTGAATATTATTTCACAGCCACTTCATATGGTTAATAATACTTTTTCTGTTTTGCTTGGTATGATTTACTGTTTTTTGCCATTTATGATTTTGCCTATTTATATAATTTTAGAAAAAACTGATAGAAAATTATTTGAAGCGTCTGCAGATCTTGGCGCAAGTAAATTTGTTACTTTTAGAAGAGTTATATTTCCTCTTTCACTTCCTGGTATGTATACAGGTTTTTTACTTGTATTTGTTCCTGCTTTTGGTGAATTCGCTGTCCCAGCGCTACTGGGTGGAGCAAAAAAAGCTTTTTGGGGAACGGTGATTGTTGATAAATTTTTGCTTTTGCGAGAGTGGGAAACTGGATTTGCATTTGCATCAGCAGGTATTTTGTTCTTACTTTTGTTTTTTTTATTTGTTTATGTATTTGTTTTAATTTCAAAAAAAATATTTAAAAATCGCTTCAGCATGAGAATAGAAGAATGAATAATAAAAAATGGTTTGCAAAAATAGTACATGTTTTATTTGTTTTTTTTGTTTATGCATTTTTATATTTGCCAATTTTTGTTTTGGTAATATTTTCTTTTAATGATTCATCTGTTCCTTTTGCATGGTCAGGCTTTTCGCTTCGTTGGTTTAAAGCTTTATGGTCTACACCCGATTTATTACAGGCTTTGAAAACATCTTTAATTGTAGCTTCTGTTTCTACTTTTTTGAGTGTAACGCTAGGTTCTTTTTTGGTGGTTGCAAGTAAATGGTGGCGTCCGTTTTTTTTATTTAATATTTTTCATACAAACATTATTTTACCTGAAATTATTTTGGCTATTGGATTACTATCGTTGTTTACCTTTTTAAAAATTCCGCTTGGTTATGGCAGTTTGATTGCAGGGCATGCTCTGATAGGTCTTGGTTTTGTAGTGCCTATAATTAGAGCGAGATTTATAGAATTGGACCCGACTCTTACGGAGGCCTCTGCGGATTTAGGGGCGTTACCGTTACACACTTTTAGAAAAATTGTAATACCTTTACTCGCACCTTCTATGATAGCTTCTGCTTTTTTAGTTTTTACACTTTCACTAGATGATTTTTTTATTGCGTTTTTTTGTTCCGGAGAAAAAATTCAAACATTATCCGTGTATGTTTATTCAATGGTGCGCAAGGGAATCGATCCGCGAATTAATGCTATTTCAACAATTTTGCTTGCTGTAAGTAGTTTGTTTGTTTTAGCGCTATGTTTATTTAAAGTTTTAGACCAGGTGTTTGGACATGATGTGGAATAAATTTATTTGGGAAAAATTAAATTTGGCATCTATTTTTATCCGTTTTTTTATTTTCTCCTTTATTTTCTTTTTGCTTTTATTTTGTCTGTATTCTCCTCGTATAATTAATTATTTTTATAGAAATGAAAGATCAATACATGTGCTTACTTTTACTGATATGATTTCGCAAGAATCAGTGAAAAAGTTTGAGGAACAAACCGGTATAAAAGTTCATGTGACGTATTTTGAATCAAATGATGAATTGCTTGCAAAGTTAAAAATAGATAAAGGCGCAGGTTATGACCTGTTAATAACTACAGATTATATGATAGAGTCTTTGATCAAGTTTAATCTACTTAAGTCATTAAATATTTCTAAGATTTCAAATTTTGAACAAATTGATAAACGATTTATTAATCGATATTTTGATCCACAAAATAAATATTCAGTACCTCATTCATGGTCTATTTTTGGACTTGCTTATAAAAAAGAATCTTTTGACAAAGTTATGCAAGATCCTACCTGGGGGCTTATTTTTGATCCAGAAAATTGGGAAAAATATAAAATAGCTATGCCATCAGATCCTCGTGAAATTCTTTTTTTAACATCCTTATATCTTTTTGGAAAGCCGATCGAGCAGAGCAAAAATCAACTGAAAGAGATAAGAGATCTTTTGATAAAGCAGCGGAAATATGTAGAGAGTTATTCAAGTGAAAAGATAGATTATTTTTTGTATGCAGGCATTGTTCCTGTAGTCCCTTGTGAAAGTTTATTTTTTAGAAAGATGTTGATCAATAATCCTAAAATGAAAGATGAATTTGCATTTATTATTCCAAAAGAGGGATCGTTGTTAACGATTGAAAATTTAGCTATTTTAGAAAAGTCTCAAAAAGAAGAGTTGACATATAAATTTATAGATTATTTAGTAAGTTCTACTGTTAATGCGATGAATTCAAATGATTTTGGATTTAATCCTGTAAATAAGGTTTCTTATGAATTGATAGATAAAAGTGTTTTTCAAAATAAGTCATTTTTTCCATCGGAAGAAATGTTTAAAAAATTGGATACGTTGCATAATGATATCCCTTTAGATGTTTTAGATGAATTGTGGTTGTCTATAAGAATCTCATGAAATTTTAAAAAAGATATAAAAGATAAAGAGTGGAGCATAAGGAATTTTGTATGAATAAATTTAAAAAGATTTTTGAAAAGTGGAATGAAAAATATTTTTCTAATAAATCTCGGTTTACTTCGCGAATAGATTATTGGAAAAAACATAAAAAAGAAGATTTAATTTCTAAATCTTCAAAGATGATTGAAGAGTTAGATTTGCTATCAGTTTCGTTGAAAAAAGATTTCGAAAGTTTGAGCAAAATAACTCCTGAACTTAAAAAGAAAGTAAAAAGATTTAGAAAAGTTTATAAAGAATTAAATGAAATAACAAAACCGGAGTGGAGACAGTGGTTAGAAGCTTTGGCTACTGCTTTGGTGGTTATTTTTATATTAAGAAATTTTGTTTTTGGTCTTTATCAAGTTCCTTCCGGATCAGCAGAAGTTAATCTTTTAGTAGGTGATCGTGTTTGGGGAAATAATATGGCTTATAGCTTTGGAAGGAAACCTCAGCGTGGTGATCTTGTTATGTTTTCATCCCAAACTTTCAAATTTGATCAAAGTAATAAATTGAAATATTGGTGGCAAAAATATGTTGGGTTACCTATTCCAATTGTTGGTTTAGAAGCTGGACCTGATAATATTGTAAAAAGAGTTGTCGGATTGCCAGGGGATACTATCGAAGGAAAGATTGAAAATGGTAAAACAGTTGTTTATGTAAATGGTAAAAAACTTGATGAGCCTTATGTTAATAAATATCCGCTAATTGTGCTTGAAAAAGCGTCTGGATTTTTTGATTTTGATAGAATTGGATTATTACCAGTTCCTGCATTTTTACGTTATAGATCAGATCCAATAGGTTATTCGTTTGACCCTTCAAAAGATCTGTTAGAGCAACCTTTTTATCGTATGCATTCTGAAGAAGTTGTTTTGAAGCCTGGCTCTACATCTGCTTGGGTTCTTATGCCATTTACTCCTACAATTGAACGTAATGGTAAAAACGTTGATATTTTTGGTCCAATGGTTGTTCCTCAAGGTAAATATTGGATGATGGGTGATAATAGAAAAAATAGTTATGACAGCCGATTTTGGGGATTTTTGGATGCAGATCGAATTTATGGCAGAGCAAGCTTTGTGGTATATTCGATTGATAGTTTAGAATCTTTTTGGTTTTTTGATTTTATAAAACATCCAATTGATTTGTGGACAAAATTTATTCGATGGAACAGAATTTTAAAGAATTTAAAATCAGAGCCAGCAAAGATGTTAGAGCCAGTCGTTATGGCAACAGCAAAATAATTATTTAGGAAGTTTTTATGAACAAAAATAAATTTTATGTTACAACTCCCATTTATTATGTTAATTCCAAACCACATATTGGTACCTTGTATTCAACTCTTTTAGCAGATGTTTCTGCGCGCTTTAATAGACTTCTTGGTAAGAAGGTTTTTTTCTTAACCGGTACAGATGAACATGGTCAAAAAGTTGCTGAAAAGGCTGCAGAGAATAAAATGCAGCCAAAGGAATTTGTTGACAAAATAGTTGTTGATTTCAAAAAAATGTGGGAACTCTACGAAATAGATTATGACAAATTTATTCGTACAACGGATAATCAGCACCAAGAAATGGTGACACAGTGGATTAAGAATCTTTATGAAAAAGGTGACATTTATAAATCTGTTTACAGCGGTTTGTATTGTGTTCCCTGTGAAACGTTTGTCACGCTAGAAAAAGCAACAGATGAAAAAGTTTGTCCTTCTTGTAAAAGAGAGTTAAGAGAATTATCCGAAGAAAATTATTTTTTTAGACTTTCTGCATATCAAGATAGATTGCTCGAGTTTTATAAACAAAATCCAGAATTTATAACTCCAAAAGAAAAACTTAATGAAGTTATTTCATTTGTTAGCGGCGGTTTACAAGATTTGAGCATTTCACGCAAAGGCGTGACTTGGGGAATTCCTTTCCCTCTTGAAAGTGGACAAACGGTTTATGTTTGGGCTGATGCATTAAATAATTATTTAAGTGCAGTTGGATATTTATCATCAAATAAACAGCAGCAAGAAGATTTTGATTTTTGGTGGCCTGCAAATGTTCAAGTAATGGGAAAAGATATTTTACGATTTCATGCTGTTTATTGGCCCGCTTTTTTGATGGCTTCAGGTTTATCAATGCCTAAAAAATTATTGGTCCATGGTTATATTTTGTCTGGTGAAAATAAAATGTCCAAATCTCTTGGAAATGCTGTTGATCCACAAGAATTAGCGTCAAAATATGGTGTGGAGCAAGTTCGATATTATTTACTAAAAAGTGTCTCCGTAAATCAAGATAGCCAATTTAGTATTGAGGATTTAGAAGGCCGTATTTCTTCAGATTTGGCGAATAATCTCGGAAATCTTTTGAGTAGAACTACAGTACTTGCAATTAATAATGGATTTTCGGAAATTAATTCACCAGAAGTTTTTGATCCAGCATCTGAAATACTAAAAATAAAAAGCGAAGAAATGTTTAAAGAATATTGTGATGAATTAAATCATTATCAATATCACATTGCGCTTTCAAAATTGTGGACATTTATTTCGCAAGTAAATGCATATTTCAATGATCGCAAGCCTTGGGAATCTGTTAAAAAAAATAAAGATGAGTTTGAGGAAACGATAGCTGTTGTTTGCAATTCACTTTATTCAGTTGCACATTTGCTTTGGCCTGTAATGCCAAAAAAGATGGAAGAGTTGATTTCTTGCATAGGGCATAAAATTGATTTGACTATAAACAATGAAGAGATTTTGCGAAAAAATATCTGGGACAAAAATTTTAAAATAACAAAACCTAAAGAAGCTCTTTTTGAGAGGCCTGCAGAAAAAAGTGAAGCAGCCGTGGACGTTAAAAAAGAATCTTCTAAAAAAGAAAAGGTTGAAGGTGTTGCAACTGTGGATGAAATCGGGATTGAAGATTTTGCAAAAGTTCAACTTTGTGTTGGCGAAATTTTATCATGTGAAGTTATTGACGGTTCAGATAAGCTTTATAAGCTTGAAGTAGACTTTGGATCTTTAGGCAAAAAGCAAATTTTATCAGGTGTTCGTCAATACTTTACGCCGACTGATTTGATTGGTAAAAAAGGTGTTTATGTTTTGAACCTAAAGCCACGCAAGATGCTTGGATTTGAGTCACAAGGTATGATGCTTTTTGCAAAAGATGATAAATCCATGACATTTGTAACTGTTGGATCAGAAATCAAAAATGGTACACGTCTTTCATAAAGGAATTTAATATGAAAAAAATATTAACTGTTTGTTGTGCGTTGTTGAGCTTATCATTTATATCAAAAATTGAAGCTTATCCACCAGTGTTGATGACTGCATTTGATGCTTCTGTGCAAAATAAAGATTCAAAATATTTGGATAAGTGGATTTCAGAAAATCCGGCCTTTATTTTTGAAGCGTATGATGTAGAAAATGGTTTTTTTGTAGATGCGAATTCTTTTTTAGGCTCAGTGATGTATGAGTACAAAAATGTAAGGCTCCCTCAAAGAGGCTGTGGTTATGCGGGGTATATTTTTGGAAGCTCAGCACATTTTATTGTGCGATTTAATTTTGTGGCGAGATTGTTGGTAAATGATTTAGATAAAGCAAAAAAAGATATTACATCATTAATAAGCGATATAGATGAGAGTTTGATTTCTCTTGCCGCAAATGAAGTTTCATATTTAGATTATCTACTTTGTAAAGTTTTACGTCATGCTATTTCTAATCAATTACGAATTTTAGAAGCTATTAGAAGATAAAACTAAGTAAAAATCATATTTTTAGTAAAAAACCTTTAAAAGAGGCGGTTTTTAATTAAATCGCCTCTTTTTTTATTCAAATTTAATAAAAAATCGATTAAAATAGTTCTTTATTTTAGCGGTTGATTTATTTTTATTTTCAATTAGAATATAACAATCATCCAGCGTTTAAATATCAAAATTTGTTAAATTTGGGGGTTATTTATGAAAAAAGGTTTTAAATTATTAACTTTTGCATTTCTTGCATTAATTTCCGTTTCCAATTTGTTTTGTGAGCATCATGCAATTTTTGATGCGATAGAAAAAGCTAGTTATAGCAAAGTTCTTTTGGTATTGGAAAGAGAGCCTGAATCTGTAAATTTTGTTGATGAAAATGGAGTTTCGCCTTTATTTAAATTATGTGATTTATATGGTTCGGAAGAGGATTTTGATAGACGTAAAAAATTAAAAAATATTTTTAGATATATAGTTAAATATACAGATGTGAATGTAAATTCAGTTTTAGAAACAGCGCCAAAATTTTCAATTTTACAATATGCTATTGATAAAGATATTTCATATTCTTTAATTGAATTATTGGTAAAAAAGGGCGCAGATATTTCTTATGTAAATTTATCTGGAAATTCTGTATTGGATATAGCAGAAAAAAATTATTTAAAGGAAAAAGTAGTTTTAGATGCGCTTCGGAAAGAAATTAATTCTCATAAAAATAAAATAAAAAAAATTAGGGATATGGAATGTTCTAAATATTGTGGATATTCATTAGAAGATTTAATACAACAACGAGAAAAACATCAATTTCATTTAGAAGAGCATCTAAGTTTCCCTTTTGATTGTCAGCGTAAAATTGTCCACGATTTATTAAAAATGATGAATTTATTTCACTACCTAAATCCTAAATTCATAAAAATGGAAGGTTATTTATGAAAAAGTATTTTAAATTATTAACATTTTTGTTTTTTTCAATATTAGGCGCGTCGAATTTATTTGGAGTGCATCATGTAATTTTTGATACTTTAGTTTTGGCGGATTTTGAAGGAATTAAAACATTGATAAGGCAAGATTGTACATGTGTAAATTGTATTGATGAAAAAGGTGTTACTCCTTTGTTTAAATTGTGTGATATATATGGTTCGGAAGAGGATTTTAATAGACGTAAAAATTTAGAAAAAATATTTTTATATTTTTTACAGAGTACGGATGCAGATGTAAATTTTATTGAACCGAATATTCCCAATTTTTCAGTTTTACAATGTGCAGTGCAAAATGATCTTTCATATGATTCCATTGCATCATTAATTGAAAAAGGGGCAAGGGTTTCTTATATAAATTCTTTTGGAGATTCAGTTTTAAATGTTGCTGAGAATAAGCTATGTGCTGTTTTAATCATTTATCGGCCGTTGAAGTTATCAATAAAATATCATCAAGAAAATATTTTAAAATTAACACCATCAAGTTATCTTCCTAGCTTTTTGAGAGTGCTTGAATATAACGAAAAATGTTTAATAGATCTTCAATCTGAATTTGCAACCCAAAGTGTAGTGTTAAATAAATTTGAAACCCTAATTTCTTTGATTCAGAAGAGTCTTAGATCAGAAGCTTAATAAAATTATTTATGAAAAAAAGTTTAAAACTATTAATATTTTTATCAATACTTGGGAGTGCTTTTAGCATATTTGCAGAACATCATGAAATCTTTGATGTGGTAGAAAATGCAGATTATGAGCGAATTAAACTTTTGGTTGAAGAAGATCCTGAATCTGTAAATTTTGTCGATGAAAGAGGTGTAAATCCTTTATTTAAATTATGTGAGAGATTAGGCGACGAAGAAGATTTAGATAAGCGTGAAATTTTAGAAAAAATTTTTAAATTTTTAATCTTGTATGTTGTGGTAGATGTAAACGTAGTTGAAACAAGATTACCTGGTTTTTCTGTTTTGCAGGTAGCAGTATATAAAAATATTCCACATCATTTGGTTAAGTTATTAGTTAATAATGGAGCGGATGTTTCTTATGTTAACTCCTTTGGGGATTCGATTTTAGATACTGCAATTATTAAATATAACGCCATTGAAATGCCTTATTTTAAAGAGTTGGGAAAAACATATAACTATTTAATGAAGGTGGATGCTAAATTTACAGAAAAATTTTTAGATGAATTTCAAGAAAAAATAGATTTGCAATCTGAAGTTATAGAAAATTTAAAGAATACAATAACGTTTCTAAAAAGTAGGGGGGCTACTTCTATGGAACTTATTCAATAATATGAAGTTAGAATTCAATTAAATTAAAAATAAGTTGGGGGAATACCATGAAAAAGTATTTTAAATTATTAACATTTTTGTTTTTTTCAATATTAGGGGAATCTAATTTATTGGGTGTGCATCATGCGATTTTTGATGCTATCAAAGCAGGCAATCTTGAATTTGTTAGATTTTTGGTTAGTTTAAATCCAAGTTGTATAGATGAAAAAGATGAAAAATTTTTTTTACCGTTGCAAAGAGCTTGTGAAAGAGTTGATTTGTTTACAATAGCAGAATTTCTTTTAGAAAAAGGTTCTATAATTACTAGCTCAGTATTGTTTGCTTGTAATAAACCAATTCGAGAATTAAATGAAACAATCGGTTATTATGAGAAAAGCCCTGGAGTATTAGATCCGGAATCTCCAGATGCAAGGATTGCATGCGATATAAAGATGACAGAATTAAGACAGAAATTAATTTCATGGCAAAGATTATCAAGCAACGTTAAATATCAATTGCATCAAGCTGGCGAACTTGACGGATATTATTAATAAATATTAGTTATGATACAAAAAAAGTGGGTTTTTTGAGTTTTTTGCACATTATCCTGTCTAGCAGATGATTTATTTGCAGAATCATTTAAAATGGATCTAAAGCGTTTATAAGAAATGCTAAAAGAGTTTAACTTAGTGGTGAAATAATGAATTTTAAGAAAATTAGATCAGATTTTCCTATTTTTGGTAAAAAAGGTGCTCCAAAAGAGTTAATTTACCTTGATAGTGCTGCGACTTCACAAAAGCCGATTTCTGTTATTGATGCAATTACCGATTTTTATAAAAATTCTAACTCGAATGTTCATCGCGGAATTTATGATTTAAGTGAGCAAAATACTGCTAAATTTGAAGCAACTCGAGAAAAAGTAGCGAAATTCATCAATGCTGATTCTAAAGAAATTATTTTCACTTATGGTGCGACCGATTCTATAAATTTTGTAGCTCAAACTTGGGCAAGGCAAAATCTCTCAAAAGGTGATGAAATTTTACTTTCACCAACGGAACATGTTTCCAATTTTCTTCCATGGCAAGTTATTTCAAAAGATTTAGGCGTTTCAATAAAATATTTTCCTTTCGATTCCAATAATTTTGTTGTTGGCTTTGAGCAAAAAGAAGAAGAATTAAATTTAGATAATATTGGTGTTTATGGTGAGCTTGATGAGCAAAAAATAGTAGTACCAAAGTTAGATTATGATTTTTGGAAAAAAGTTATTTCAAATAAAACCAAATTAATTGCTTTTGCTCCTTATTCTAATGTGATAGGTCCAATTTTTGATTTTGAAAATTTTGTATTCGAAGATTTTATCAAAAGAGTAAGAGAAGTTGGTGCCAAAATTTTAATTGATGCTTCGCAGATGATTGCTCATTGCAAAGTCGATGTGCAGAAATGGGGAGCTGACTTTTTAGCATTTTCATCTCATAAACTGTTAGGTCCAACAGGTGTTGGTATTTTATATATCAAAAAAGATTTACATGATTCTATAGAACCTTTCAGATTTGGTGGATCAATGGTTTACAGTGCAGATGTTAAAAAATCGATATGGAAAGAAGCGCCTCATAAATTTGAAGCAGGAACTCCTCCGATCGCAGGTGTGATTGGTTTAGGTGCAGCTTTGGATTATATAAATTCCAATATAGATTTCAATGCATTAAAGGAACATGAAGCGAAGCTTTGTAGTAAACTTTTAGATGGTCTTGAATCTATCAAAGACATTGAAATTTTAGGAAATAAAAATTTGATTAGAAAAGATGGGCATCTTGTAAGTTTCAATATTAAAGGAATCCATCCTCACGATATAGCAGCTTACCTTGATATGCGTGGAATAATGGTGAGAGCTGGAAATCACTGTGCTCAACCTTTTATGAATATGCTAGGCAAAGATTCTTCTTTGCGTGTAAGTTTTTATCTTTATAATAATTTGGAAGAAGTTGACTTGTTATTATTGACTTTGAATGAAGCGATCAATTCTTTAAAGAAAGATTAAACTTGTGAGCATGCAGATTTATCAAAAAGAATTAATGGATCATTTTAAAAATCCTAAAAATTGTGGTCATTTAGAAAATCCAGATTTTAAAGTAGCGGATGAAAATCCTTCTTGTGGAGACAAAGTCTCAATCGAAGGTAAAATACAAGATGATTTGATTTGCGATTTAAAATTTGTTTCTAGTGGTTGCGTCTTGAGCCAAGCTTCGGCATCAATTCTTACTGAAATGTGTAAAAATAAAAAAATATCTGAAGTTTTAAATATTTCACCTGAAACCTTTATCAAAGAGGTTGGTATCACTCTTGGTCCCAATCGTATCAAATGTGCACTTCTTCCTCTCGTTGTTTTAAAAAAAGGTTTAGCGCCTTTTAACAATTCAAATAGTAGATAAATACTTGTTATTTTCATTTTCAATTTTTAAACCTTAAGCTATTATTGCTGTGCAATTAATTACTTTTTTGAAAGGTTTAAAAAATGATTTCAATTCGTTTATCAGAAAATTCATTTTGGGAAAACAGAGCAGAGGGATATTTTTTCCTGCTTGAAGAAAATTTTTCTATCTCACCAAATTTGAAAGTTATCGAAAAAGATTGTTATCCGCATTTAAGTGAAATTTTGAAAAAACATAAATTTGAAGGTAAATGTGGTCAAAGTTTTGTTTTGAGTGGTCTTAGAGCTGGAGAACTTGTTCAGTTTGTTTTTGTAGGAATAGGAAAAATTGATATCTCTTGGGATAAAAAACTTGATCATTTACGCAAAGCAATTGATAAACTTGTTAAAACAATGAAAAATTTAGAAATCAAATCTGGAGTTTTATCCATTCCTTACATGCATGAGCGAAAAGATCTAAAAATTTCTGAAATTGTTAAGCAGATTGCAGTTTCCGCTCAAATCGCAAATTATGAATTTACAGCGTTTAAAGCAGATAAAAAAGAAGAGTTTAGTGGCGAAATTATTTTGACCAACGGCGAAAAAGAAGTTTTGGCAGAAGAAAAAGCGTTGATCGAAGAGTTTTTGTTTCAAGGTATGACTATCGGCAAAGCTATGAATATGGCACGTCATTGGGCGGATACTCCACCCAATGTTTTGACCCCAACTGTTTTTGCAAAAGAGGTCGAAGCATTAGCAAAATCTGCAAATTTGAAATATAGCGTTTTCGGACGAGATAAAGCGATCGAGCTTGGAATGGGTGGATTTGCTTGTGTTGATGCTGGTTCAGATCAAGATGGAAAATTTATAATTGTTGAGTACAAATCGGATGTGAAAAATGCATCACTTATTGGTTTGGTTGGAAAAGGTGTAACATTCGATTCTGGTGGAATTAGTCTAAAACCATCTGCTGGTATGACTGGTATGAAATATGATATGTGTGGTGCTGCAGCTGTTATGGCAACGATCAAAGCAATTTCTGAAATTAAACCAGATGTTGATGTTGTTGTGGTTGCGCCTGTTGTAGAAAATATGCCAAGTGGTAAAAGTAGTCGACAGGATGATATTGTCACATTTATGAATGGTAAAACTGCAGAGATTAAAAGTACTGATGCAGAAGGTAGATTAATACTTGCAGATGCACTTTGTTATTTGCAAAAATTTTATAAACCAACTGTTATTATTGATATTGCAACTTTGACAAAAGCTGTTGAAATAGCGTTGGGACATTTTTATGCTGGTTTATTGAGTCGAGATGAAAAATTAGTAAAAGAGTTAGAAATTGCAGGTCAAATAACAGGTGATAAGGTATGGCAACTTCCTCTCGATGATGAATATAAACCTGCAATAGAATCTGATTTTGCAGATCTTTCAAATACTGGTAAATCAACTTATGGAGCAGGAACGATCACAGCGGGACTATTTTTAGAAAATTTTGTAGATAAAAATATTCCGTGGGCACATTTGGATATTGCTGGAGTCGCTAGTGATGTTCCAGGTATCAAAGGTGCGAGCGGAGCTGGTATTAGATTGCTTGTAGAGTATATTTTGAAACATCAATAAAAAGTAAAATAATAAAAAAGGGCGGAAAATATTTTCCGCCCTTTTTTATTATTGTTGTTTTAGATTATTCAAAAATTTAATTACTTGATCTATCATCTCATCAAATTGTGTTTCATGTTTTTCTGTATCAAAATCTAGTTCATTATCAATTGTTAGAACTTTAAATGAGTTTTTAGAATCCATTAACCACTGTTCATGTTTATCATGAAGTGATTGTATGTATGCAAAAGGTGTTACTGTTTCTTCAGGTCTTCCTCTTGATGCAATTCGTTTCATAGCCGTTTGAGGAGAGCATCTTAAATAAATTACATTTTTAATTTTTAAATTTTGAGTCACAGTTTGAAATAGTGGTTTTGATAGAGAGTAAATTTCTTCTTCAAAATCTGAAATATTATTATCAATTTTTATTGCCGGGATAAATATTTTTTGATCGGAATAAATCGATCTTTCTGTGATGATGAAATCTACTTTTGTTTGCGCTGCTTGCATAATTGCGTCTAGTTTGGTAAAAAACGCTGCTGTTTGTATAGTGTATGCCCATCTGGGGGTGTTTTTATAAAAATTGCCTAGTAAATTTTCGCCTTTTTCATCTTTTATATTTAACCATTTATTTACAGGTTCCGGAATAAAAGCGGCGTTGATATTTTTGCCTTTAAGTTTTGATTCTAGCACCTTGAAAAAGGTTGTTTTTCCAGCTCCTGCATTACCTTCAATAGAAACTAAAATCATACTATTTTCCTTTTTAAATTTGTTTTGCATTAATGTGTATAAATTTATCATTTTTGAAAGTTTAAGTCACAAAAAAAGAGATCGATGTTTTCGATCTCTTTTTATTTTATATTTTTATAAAATTATTTATTTAGCTTGAAGACGACGCGCTGGCTGATTGTTCTATCCCTTCAATAAATTCATTTGATACTTCGACGTAAATTCCAGATTCTGCTTTAGTTGCATTTTTTAATTTTAGAATAGGAGCTATATCTAAAATAGTTGTTCTTCTTTCCGTTTTGTATTTAATTAAAATATCGAGATCTTCTTTTTTTGTTGCCTCTCTTATAGATTTTAAAATTACTTCAGGAGAGTAAGGTGAATTATTTAAAGCAATATTATGTTCACGATCTAATTGAATAAAATAAAGAATAGGAAATGCTGATGTGATAGTTATTATCCCATTTTCATTTTTCAAAAATACTTCTAAATAAATATTATATTGTGCATCGAACGAAATATATTTACTTTCACTAGATGCTATTTTATGTAGATTGAAGCTATTTCTTACAGATTCTATTACATCTCTTTTAGACATGCGTTGAGGAAAAAATGTAGAAAATTTACCATTGGGGCACTCTCCGCTAACATGGTGATACGCGCAAAATACCTGTGTTATAGGATTTTCTTCTTTAGTTTCTGGCAGAATAAGTGTTTCTTTATCCCCTAGAAAGTGAAACCCTGATTGATGTTGCATTTCAAAAATATGGCGGTAATCGATGATTAAATTATTTAGATTCTTTCTTAAATTTATGGGGAGTCTTTGATTTAATTCAACACAGGCGGAAATTATATTTTGAAGAAATCTGTTTTTTTGAACAATATCAAACCAAGTTATTTCATCGTTGTTTTTTATGAATCTTAAAAATTCTGCCATTAAATTTAAAATTGCAATTTTTTCATTTTCTTCTTGTGTAGACCTTATTAAAAGAGTTATTTCTTGGGATTTGCGACGATCTATTTTTTTTATAATAGGATGATTTAGTATCGGTGATTCCATTGGCGAAAAAGGCGGTCTCATTTGCTGTTCTGGGGGCAAGGGCATGAAGCTGAAACCTACAGAGCTAGAGCCTGATCCCGGAGTTAGGGGTAATTCTTTTAGAGCATCTAATATTTGTTTTAGTTTTTCAGAGGGAGCGGTATCATCTTCATCTTCCAATTCAGCAAAAGGATCTGCTTGTTGATCTAAAAATTTTTGTCTTGAATGGGAAGCGGTAGTAAGACTTTTTTTAATGCGTGTACGTTTTGCATGTGATTCCGGTGGAGCTGCTGCTAATGATGATGATGATGATGAACTGCTTGCGACGCTATTGCTTATTCTTTTTTTATGTAAGGTTTTGCTTTTAGCGTCATCTTCATCTAGTGAGTCTTTTGAGAGATAAGCAAATGTGCCTTTCGAAAATTTTGCAACATCAGATTTTTTTGCAGTAGTGAAACCAATAGGTCCTGCTGTAGGAGTATCTTCATCTGAAAGTTGATCGCCGTCTTCGGCTTCTTTTTTCTTTTTGAGCTTATGATGAGTTGTAGTTTTAGGAGGGAATAAAAAGGATGCTTTTGGAATATTTCCAGGAGCCCCAAAAGTGAGTTTTACCGCGGGATCACCATCTTCGCTAAATTGTTCAGAATCATCTTTTTCTGAAGAGCTTTCATCGCTATCCATAGGTAATGCGATATGACCTTTTCTTGGTGTTTTTCTACTTTTTGGAGTTTCATCTTTTTTAGATTCAGGAGTGTCTGGTGGAGTGTCTGGCGGAGTAGCTTTTAGCAAAAAATCTGTAGAAATAAAAATTAAAACTGAAAATGTAATAAATTTGAAAAATTTCTTAAAATTCATAAAAATCCTTTTATTGAAGAAGATTATTTGATACTTCGACGTAAATTCCAGATTCTGCTTTGGTTAAATTTTTATTTTTTAGAATAGATGCTAGATCTAAAATAGTTGTTTCTCTATCTGTTTTATATCTTGTAAAGAAATCAATATTATTTTTTGCTTCTCGTATAGCTGTTGAAATTTGTCCTTTAGAGAATGGATGGTTAGGAGAATTACTTCCATTTTCTATAAAATAAAGAATGGGAAATGCAGATGTGATAGTTATTATTCCATTTTCATTTTTCAAAAATACTTCTAAATAAATCTGATATTTTAAGTTGAATGCAATATACTTGCTTTCACCGAATGCTATTTTGAGTTGGTAGAAACTTTGTCTTACAGATTCGATAACATCAGCGTGTGTCATATGCTGTGGGAAAAATGTAGAAAATTTACCATGAGGACATGCTTTGTTTGCATGGTGATGAGCACAAAATACATGTGATTGTGTATCTTCTTCTATTGTATCTTGCATGACTACTAAATCTTGTTTATCTGCTAAAAAGTGAAAACCTGCTTGATGTCTAGTATCGAATCTAAAAATATGATCACAATTGATAGTTAAATTATGAAAATTAACTCTTAAATCGTTTGGTAATGCTTCATTTAATTCAACGCAAGCGGAAATTATATCTCTAAGAAATTTATTTGCTTGAACAATCACAAACCATAGTTCTTCATCATTTTGTTTTATGGAGTTAAAAAGAGCTGCCATTTCATTTAAAATTTCAACAATTTCTTTCTCGTATTTTGCAGAATTTATAATAAAAATGATTTGTTTAGAGTTTGTTGAATCTAGTCCGGCAAGGAAAGGATGAGTGTTTGCTGGTTGAGCATTAGTGTTATTATTTGAATTTCCAAAATAGTTAGGGCTTTGACTTCTACTTCTTGGCGAATTTGTTTTTTTAAATTTGAATAATTCGTCTTTAAGTCTTTCGATTAGTGTTAAATGTGGTTTCTTCTGTTGTTTGTCCAAATCTAATTCGAAAAGTGTGTTATTTGAGTCGTCGTTAAGTAATGATCTGGATTGATGAGTTGTTCCCCCTTTTTTATTTTTAGGTCCTGTTTGTGGAGTAGATTGTAAAATAAAATTTGTAGAAACAAATATTAAAACCAAAAAACTGAAAAATTTCTTAAAATTCATAAAAATCCTTTATTTTCGCTATTTATTTTGATATTTATTAGTTTCCCAGTTTCGATGGGAAAAATCAAATGGGTTGACGGTAAAAAGGCTTATTTTAGCGTTTTTTCTAATGTTTTTCTTTTTAAATGGAAATTGTTTATTATAAAATAATAGGAATCGCAAAATTTATAGTTTTTGTGGGGGATTTGTGGATATTCAGAAATTAGCGTTTATATTTTCTTGGTTGTTTAATTTTACTTATCTTATCTTGTTTTTCTTTCAAATTATTTATGTTTTCAAGAAAAAGTCAGTTGAAGGCATAAGTTCTTTAATGTTCATATTTTTGTTTGGGGCTTATTTAACTTTTGCTTATCAAACATTTCTTTTTAACTTGCCAATTTCATACAAAATTTTGATTCCAATTTTATTGCTGGAAATGTTAATTTTGCTTATACAATTTTTTATGTTCGATCAAACGCGGAAAAAGTTTTTTATGAACTTTTTCCTGAGTGTTGGTTTGATTAATTTTGCACTATTGCCTTTAGTTTTTTATCTTCCCGGGCTTGTTGGAACAATCACTGGTTGGTTTACGATTTTGTTTGGTGCGCTTGCACAAATTCCACAAATTTTAAAAATTTATAAAGATAAATCTTCAGATGGTTTATCAAATCATTTTATGCATATTTTAGGTGTAGCTTCTGTTTTAGAATTTATTACTTCAATGGCTTTGGATCTGCCTTTATTTTTAAAGATTAATGGCGCTAGAGTTTTGGTTGTTTATCTTATTTTTTATACAACTTTTCGATACTTCAAAAAATAATTTTTAGGAAGTTTGTGCTTGACCATTTAAAATTGCTTGCGAAATTTTCATCTATTAATTCTAAATTGTTTCCAAATAATTTAGACCAGGTTGAGATTGCTAAAAATATTTGGGATAAGATCAGTCAGGATTCGACTTTTGCTCTGAAGGTTGAAAATAGCAAAAGCTCTTTTCTTTTGCCCCGTTGGAGTGAAAAATTAAATAAAACATACAAAATTGAATCTACTTTAAAAGATTATTCTGTTTTAGCAATCGATGGATCTCAAATTTATCCTGATCGCAACTCTGTAGGGAGTAATTGTTTTTTAATTAATGTGGGTGGAATTTTTTTAAAATATGGCAAAAATAGTAGCGAAGCAAAATTTTTTTGTGAACCAGAGGTTTGTCTTTTTGAAGATTTTTCATTTAGCGATGGAGTGGTTGGTACAAAAGATTTTGTAGATTTTAAGCGTGAAGAGAGTGAATTTAAATTTTCGTTTGAACAATCGGTAGTTTATAAACCAGCAGTTGTTTTGTTTGATGGAACGTTAATATTTTGGCATTTGGAGGGAAGCGCTCCAGATTTGAAACAAACTTTTTTGGATATGTATATTTCTTATTTAGATAAATTTTATGAAAATCAAACATTGATAGCTGGGTACATTAGTTATCCAAAGAGTAAGGAGCTTGTTAATTTGTTAAAGATTGGTTTGTGTCAGTTCATTGCTGCAAATTGCATAGAATGTCATAAATCATTTCAGTCTTTTCCGTGTAAGCAAGTTGATAAATTAATCGATACTTCAATAACTAAATTTTTTGTAAACAAATATGAACGTACTATTTTGTTTGAAAGCCAGTCGAATATAATGTCAGATTATCCAAAGCATCTTAAAATTTTCTTTTTTTATTTGGATGTTGGTGCAGAAGTTGTTCGCATCGAAGTGCCAGCATGGATAGCAAAAGATGGAAAAAAAATAGATTTGATTTGTCAGATGATTTTGGATCAAGTATCAAAAGGAAATGGATATCCGATCTCTATCGCAGAGGCACATGAACAAGCTGTTGTTAAATCTGCAGATCGTGAATTTTTTTATCACCAAATATCTAAGATTGGTATTGAGAAAAATGTTTCTTTAATCTCTTCGCAGAAAAGCATCAAGAAAAAAGGTCTAGGTTTTTAAGCTTTGGGTAAAAATCCTAGCGGTTGTTCGTGCGATTTTTTTGGATCTAAATAATCAGGATGATTTACAGGTTTAAATTTTTCAGTTTTTTTGTCTTGAAAATCAAAAGGGCTATAAGGTCTGAACAGTTCTTCTTTTCTAGATTTATCTTTAGACTTTTTATCTAAATCTCCATAAGAAGGGATATAACCATTTGATGTAGGCGAAGATGTATCAAGATTTTTATTATCATTTTTTTTGTCATCTTTATCTGGTTTAGAGTATTGTGTTGCTATTTGAGGTTTTGCGTCGATAGATTCTTCTTTTGGGCGTTTTTCTACTGTTGCTTCAGGCTTTAAAGATGAACCTTTTGCTTCTTGTTTATCTAAATTTTCTTTGTTAGCAACTTCTTCTTTTTTAGGTTCTTCAACTTTAGGTTTTTCATCATTAGGTTTTGGTTCTTCAACTTTAGGTTTTTGTTTAGGTTTTGATGTCGATAATTTTTTTTCATTTATATTTTCATCTCCAAAAAGCCAAGATAGACCAAGATCCTCATTCTGAGGTGTTGCAAATAAAGATGGATCATAATTTACATCATCTCCAAATAGCCATCCAAGTAAACTTGGATCAAATTTTGGATGTGGTGTTTTTAATAAATATCGATGGATAATTCCAGGTTGTTGATGTGCGCTTTTTGGTAAAAGAGCTAGTCCCTGTCCATTACCGGGTAATATACCCGGTTTTGTTTCAGGCGTTGCTCCAGGATTTAGTCCTGTTCCCGGCGCAGTTATTGAACTTGAACTTATTACCGGTACAAAAGTAATCGCAGGAGTATTTATAGTTGCTGGTGGATTTGATGAGACATTAGTAGGTTTAAGATAGGTTCTAGGTTTTGCAGTTAAACCTGTAGCTGGAGAAGTTGGGATATTTAATCCTTTATTTTCGTTGAAAAGCGAAGCAAGACCCAAATCTTCATATGGTATTAAATGAGCTGCTGGCGAGGTTGCAGGAACAGTTGGAGTAACTGTTGGTAAAACAGGTTTTGGTTGTTCTGCGATAATAACAGCGGCTTTTTGTTGAGCCTCTAATTCTTTTTCTAATCTTTTTAGTTGATCAGATCTTTTTTCAAATTTTTCTTTTACAACACGTTCAGGTATTTGAGGCGCTATTGCTGGTGGAAAATCTGTAGGATCTAAGGTTAATACTCCTGTGTGAGGCTGTTGTAGTTGTTGAACAGCTTCTTTTGCATCGGGTAATGTTCTTCTTATTAAAGTTGAACTTGAATCGACAATAGATGATTTTGGATTTTGTAACCCAGAATTTGGTCGCGTTGCGCTAGGAGTTTTTGGAACAGCAGTCGTAGGTGCAGAAACATTTGCGGTAGAAGCAGGTAAAGCAGGTTTTTGTTCTGCAATGATATCAGCGGCTTTTTGTTGAACTTCTAATTCTTTGTCTAATTTTTTTAGATGTTCTGATCTTGTTTCAAATTTTTCTTTTGCAATATGAGTAGGCGCTTGAGGAGCTAATGCTGGTGGAAATTCTTTAGTATCTAAGTTTAATACTCCTGCGTGAGGCAGTGATTCAAATTTTGGTTTTTTATCAACTAAAATTCCCAATCCTTTTTTTGTTTCAGGTACTAATAATTGCAATCCCATTGGTTTTTGGGTTGGTTTAATATTGGCGTCAGATTGTTGTGCTACTGGTATTTTCAGTGTATCTGAAGTTTGTGCGGGATTTAGAGGTGTTTGAAAAAGAGTTCCAACTTTTAATGATTGGATATTTTGTCCAAATGTTGATTGAGGTGTAAAGCTTCTTATTTGTGGAGCAAATCCCAAAATATTAGGAGATTGAATAAGTTGCGCTCTAAGCGATTCGCTTGATTTATCCCAAATTGCTGAAATAATTTCTGAGCGTGATTCTGGGTTTAATCCTGCACCTAATCTAGGAATAATTTGTTCTAAAGCATTTATTTGTTGAGCATTGATAGATTGTTGTTGGAGCATACTTGCAATTTGTGCGGGCAAATTTGCAGGAAGGCCACCAAAAAGTGATAAAAATGAAAAACTAAGCAATGATAAAATTGCTAATTTTTTTCTTGAAAATTGATTTATTTTGCTAAAAATTGAGTTTTTCATGAAATAACCTCCAAAAACATCATTTTTACTTAATTATTTATATAAAGTTAATGATAACAACTTTAAAATCAAACGGCAATATTTATTACAAATATGCAATTTTTATATGATATTTAATTATAAAATAGTATTTTTGTTTGAGATAATGAATAATATTTAGATTATTTAACCCAATATTTTGCTTGCAATGATGCAGTAAATTGAAATTCCGATGATATCCATTAATGTTGCGAGAAATGGAGCTGCTGCGTGCGCAGGATCGATATTTAATCGCTCTAGAAGTAAAGGTAGTAGTGTGCCTAAAAAGATTGAAACAACTACTATAGCTGAAAGCGAAATACTTATTACAACCGCCGCTATCAGATTGTGTCTTGTGAGATAAACTCGCTCAAAACCTATAACAGCCAAAAAAAGTGCGATTATGATAGCAACTCTAAATTCGCGGAACAAAACTTTCAGGCCATTTTTACGATGAATTTCACCGGTTGAAAGTCCACGAATGACAAGCGCACCGGATTGGTTTCCCGCGTTTCCGCCTGTTCCGATCAACATATTTAAGAAAAAGAATAATATCGCATTTTGAGTAATTAATTTTTCATAACTCGAGAGAACAAAGCTTGATGCACTTTGTAAAATTAAAAGAGTGATAAGCCAAAAGCTTCTCTGCCAAATGAGCCTCCAAAATGGCGTTTGAAAATATGTTTGGTCGACTGATCCCAGTCCTGACATTTTATAAACGTCTTCGCTAGCCTCTTCTTCTATAACATCCATACTTTCATCCGCTGTGATTATTCCAAGGAAATTGTTTTCATTGTCAACTACTGGTACGGAAAGCAAGTCATAGTGTTTCATCTGGTTTGCAACTATCTCTTGGTCTTCATGCACATTTATTATGAGTTCATTTTGATGGAAAATATCTGAAATCAGTGTTTGCGGTTTGTTTAAAACGAGATCTTCGATTTTTATGTACCCTGTGAGTTTGTTGTTGCGATCTGTGATATAAATTCGATCTACGTATTCTTGATCTGTACTCAAGCGTTGCATAAGCGCAACACCTTGTTTGATAGAAATATCTTGGGAGAGTGTGAATATTTCGCTGTTCATTATTCCACCGGCAGATTTGGGATCAAAATTTAATAGCGAAATAACCTGTTTTCGGTGTTCTTTTTGCAAAAGTCGCAAATATTCTTTTACCTGTTCATCTGACAATAGGTCAAAAAGATCGGTAACGGCAGACGCGGTCATTTCTTGTAATATTTCTGCAGCAAAAGGTTTTTCGAGCTTAAAGAGCAGATTTGATTGATTTTCAAGGGAAAGTTTTTCGAATACATTGCCGGTTAAATCTTTTGAAAATTTCTTTAGGAATGTTATTTGTGTTTCTTCATCAAATTGTTCTAAAAATGATGCAATGTCAGCAGGGTGAAGTTTTACAAAATTTTGCCAGGTTGTGGTGGATTGGAAGGTTTCATTTTTTAAAACCTCTTCTAAATTATTTTCAATTTGAAGAAGTATATTTTTAACAGTATTAATTGTCCCACTCCCTTGATTTTGGTATTAATTAAAAACAACCTTTTGCTTTTATTTTACATAATAATAAAATGAATGCAAAAGCTAAGTTTTAAATCAAAATAAATATATAAAAAAGCGGTAATTTTCAATATGGAAAAAATAATTAAAATAATTTGTGACCAAGATTTTGCTCAAAAAGAGCAGCCTCGCCTTGATAGTTACTTAGCAAATAATTTAGAAGATTATTCACGCTCTTATTTGCAAGGGCTTATTGATGATGGTAATGTCTCGATGAATGGCAAAGTAGCTAAAAAATCTAGTCTTGTGGTAAAAAAGGGTGATGAAATTATTGTTTCTATTCCTCCTGCCAAACAGTATGATTTGACTCCGCAAAAAGTAGATTTCGAAATAATTGATATTCAAGAAGATTTTATAATCATTAATAAACCGGCCGGTTTGATTGTTCATCCAGCAAATAGTTGCAGCGAAGAAGTTACTTTGGTGCATGGGCTTATGTACTCTTTTGCAGAATTTGCACAATTTGATCCATCTGAGCGACCTGGAATAGTTCACCGCTTGGACAAAGACACATCAGGTTTAATGATAATCGCTCGAAACCAAATATCTCAAAGTAAATTTGCAGCAATGTTTAAAAATCGAGAAATTCACAAAAATTATTTGGCTGTTGTTTCTGGTCATCCGGATAAAAGTGGAAAAATTGATTATCCCATCGGGCGGCATGCAACAATTCCTACCAAAATGTCACATGTTGGTATTTGTAGCCGCGATGCATTAACTTTTTTCGAAGTTGTAGAATATTTAAAAGAGACGACAGTAGTTTCTGTAAAAATTGTTACCGGAAGAACTCATCAAATACGTGTTCATTTTGCAGCCATTGGTCATGGGCTGATTGGTGACAAATTATATGGTATTAATTCGAAATTGATTGCACGACAGGCTTTACACTCTTGGAAGTTATCATTTTGTTATGGCGGCAAAGAATATTTCTACGAAGCAACTATTCCATCGGATATTAAATCGTTGATTGATAGTTTAGATAAATAAAAAAGAGAGGAAATTTTCCTCTCTTTTTTATTTTGAATTTTTAAGAATATTTTATAAGATTGTGCAACAACCACTTTGTTTTTTATGAACTACTGGTACAAAGTAGTTATGACCAAGATCTAAACTGTGCAAAGTTTGTATAAGTAGTTTTAATTCTCTTGATGACATATCGATTTGCACATTTGTGCCACTTTCGTAATTAACGCGAACTCGATAATTA
>DOJW01000003.1 GCA_003511165.1 Candidatus Dependentiae bacterium | reverse complement strand
TTTGCATCTGCATCTGTTGATATTGTTCCATTTGTTGTTGAATCTAATCTTCCATTTGCTCCCATTATCAAATCGGAACTTAATGTTAAATTATGTTCATTGAAACTCAATGTTCCACCGAATGGAAACTTTGAAACATAAGATAAATTTACTGGAAGAGTTAAACCTGCGTTGAACATACAATCAGAATTTGTAAACTCTATGCTGTATGGACTGATATAAAATGGACTATAAATATCACTATCTAATTTCACATCATCAAGCCAAATTTTGCCTGATGCATCATTAAATCTGATTTTATTTGTTGCGTTAACCAAATCTAAATTTTGCAGAGAAACTGTTGCCCCACTATCAACAAACAGCTTTGTAGCTGTTGCAAGAGTTAATTGATTATCTTGTCCATTTAAAATTACGTTATTCAATGTAATGTCGCGATTTAAGTTCAAATCACGTCGAAGCAATGTGGTTACATTTTTTAATGTTATTGAAGTTGTACCATCAAAGGTTGCTGAATCCAAAATCATAGTTTCATGATTAAAATCTATAGGAGTAAGCGGATCATTAAACGCTGCGCCATTTTTAACATCCAAAATTCCAGATTCTGATGTATCAAATGATTCTACACCTGCATTCATCCATGTTATTCCACTACCAGCAGCAAGATGTAATTTTGCAGATGGTTCAATTGTTAAAAAACAATCATTTGCAGCTATTCCACATCCGAGCGTAAGTGTTGTATCACCATCTATGGTAGATTCACCTCGAATTACTAATTCACCATTGGTGAATGTAAGGCCGCCGGGTATGTTTGCATATAAAGTTGCATCACTCAATATTAATTTTCCAGAGCTTGAAGTAGTTGAATCAAAAATAATAGCAAAAGTATCACTAATTGCTTCATCAAACTCAAGTTTTACACCATCTCCAATTTCTAGTGATGCATTAGCTTCTATTCTTAAATGATTAATAAAATCCGCAGGGCTTACCGTAAACCTTTTGCCATAACCATTTATTTTGTTTGCTCCACGAATTGTCCAATATCCATGTGTATATGTATAATCTCCAGACAAATTCAATGTACAATTTTGCAATGTTAACGATGATGTAGAATCATACATTATAATTCGTCCAGTATTATCATTACCTTGCAAATTATTTAAAATAAAATTCTTCAAAAGAACTGTTTGGCCAGAGCCGATTTCTAATGCATTTAAACTTAAGTCCATAGTAGACCCATTGCCATCCAGGACTAGTGTCGCGTGCAGTAATGCAAAACTCTGTAGCAGAAAAATCCACAAAAATATTTTCTTCATCCTCTACTCCTTTTTTAATATTAAAAAATACAAAATCAATTTACGCGTCTATAAATTCTGCAAAACCTGAAATTGAGCCAGGCACCACCCATAATAGAGGTGCTTGTAAATTATTCCCTACTATTTTTACATTATCCAAAATTACCTGATTTGCGTATATAGCATTTATCCACCCGCTATGTAGCCCTCTCAAAGTCATATTCCTTAAAGTTAAAGAATCACTACTTTCATCCACAGCAATCATCCCATCTATAGAAAAAGACATCCCACTGCCATCAAAAATAAATTTATTATCAATAAATAAAGTTTTCCCAGGAGAAATCCATTGATCTTTTATAAATCGAATTACAGCAGTATCATCACTTTGAGTTGCATTCGGAAGAGACGTGGATAAAGTTGCATCTGCACTCTCAATTTTAAGACTTCCTGTGATAACCAACTCACCACCACCAACTATCAATGGTGTATAAATTAGACCGCTTCTAGGGTTATTTAAAATCAAATCTCCAATTGATCCCCCAAACAACCCTATACTTGCGCTACAAGTATTATCTGTGTACACACTAACAGAACCAGTAATAGAACCACCCCAAATTGAATCCCCATTCTTTCCAAGCCATATACTATCATTTATAAACTGATTGACCCGAATTCCGGCCTCAGCTGGCTCCGCAGATATTGTTTGAAAAAACAAAAAACTAAAAATTAATAATTTCTTCATCATATTCATTCTCCTTTTTATAAAATACTTACCCAAATATTAAAACTACAGGCATTGCTTTTTATGCAAAATAACAACTTTTGCTATTGTATTATTTACAAAAAATAAAAAGCAATAATTTTAATAAAACTACTCTTCACCCATTCCAATTATTCTAAAAACGCCACGGAAATCTTTTGTTTGGCTTAACGGCTCGACAAGAACATTCTCTACTTTTGATCCTTTTGTTCCTTTGTATAAAACATCTATAAATTCATCTAAATTTGTTGATTTTCCACAAATAAGAATATTTACCGAACCATCATTAATATTTTGAATAGTACCTTCAATGTCAAGTTGAGTAGCTTGCGCTTGCACATATTTGCGATAGCCAACAGCTTGAACTTTTCCAGTAACTAAAATTTTAAGACATCTCCTCATCACTACCTCTCTTAAAATAAAAATCTTGCAGTAACATATCAAACCTTTTTCATCAATGTCAAAAAATATAAATAAAATTATTATTATGATTTTAATTCATAACTTTAATTTTATAATTTGTTGTACAGATCTGTATGTTTTTCGAACATGAAGCTATCTTTGAACATTTCTAAATTGTCTTCAAACTGCGAAAAATTTTTGCGCAAATTTTTATTGATAATTAATTTTTTCAGATTTTGTTTGAAAATTTCTTTGTCATGCAATTTTGCAACAAATCCATTTTTTCCACTTTCAATGATTTCGCCTACTCCGCCAACTTCATACGAAACGACTGGCAACTTTGCAAATCGTGCTTCGACGACTGAACATGGTAAACCTTCTTTGAGCGAAGGCAAAACAAAAATATCCCAGTTTTTCATCAGCACCGCAACATCTTCCCGCCAACCCAAAAGCTTGATTTTGTTTCCCAATTTTTCTTTTGTAATCCATTCCTGATAACCAACTCGAAATTTACCATCGCCAACAATTTCCAAATTTAAATCAAAATTTTCATTTAATTTTTTATCAAGCTCTGCAAAAATCTCAAGCAGTTCTTGAATATTTTTCAAACCCTTCAGACAAGAGACAACACCCAAAGTTATTTTATTTTTGCCTTCAGTTGCTTTGTCAAAATTTGTTTTGACTGTTGGAGCAAAATTTGCAAAATCCACAGCGGGATAAATTATTGAACTTCGCTTTTCAAAATTTGGATATATTTTTTTACAAATTTCAAAATCTGCTTTGGATACACAGATAAAATGTGTGGTAAAAAATCCAGCAAACTTTTCAACTAGTTTTATCACAAGTTGAATCGGCTTTGGCTGAAATTCATTAAAACTTAAACCGTGAATTGTATGTACTCTCACTTTCACACCGGCAAAGAATGCTGCAAATCTTCCAAAAACTCCCGCCTTTGGCGTATGCGTGTGAACTATCAAATTTGAATATTTTTTCTTTAATTTTCGCAAGATAAAAATCATTTGAAAAAAAGCTGCTAAATCATAAAAAACAGCTTTGAGACCAATCGCATGTTTAAAATTTCTGAGCAAATAAACATTTTCGAAATCTTTTACCGAATCTGCAAAACCGCCACCCTCCCCCGCTATTAACGATGCACCGTTAACTTGACCGCTTTGCTGCAAATTCTTAAAAATAAGAAGACAAACTTTTTGAGCGCCGCCCAGATCAAGTCTTGTAATAATATGTACAACATGCGGATTTTTGTTTTTCATAAAAACCCTCTCCCTTCAAAACCTCAATATTTTAAAAACTTTTGATATTTTACCATTAAATTTATTTAACCCCTCATTTAATTTGTTGCAAATTTTAACCTTGAATTATGTTACATATTGTCAAAAACAACAGCTTTATTTAAAAAGAGTAAAAATTTAGTTTTGTACATATTTTGTAGTTAACTGGCAATTTCGCACAAAACTACAAAAAACATACTATAATTACTACTTTTAAACATTCAACAATCTACATCTTTCTCCACTTTTTGATGATTTTTCATAAAAAACCCTATTTTTCTGGTAAATACCACCAAGACCCTATTGCCCATTTGCATTAAAATCTAAGCGCTTTAGGCTGATAAAACATAGAATGTAAAATTGGCTATTTTAGCTAGTTTTTAAGTTTAGTTTAATAACAATCCAAGGGGGATTATAAATATGTTTAATTTTAAAAAGACGATCTTAACACTAACACTTGCAGGAACAATTTTCGCAAGTACAGATGTAAATGCAATAAGTTGGAATACATTTTCTTTGACGAGTATAAAAGAAAATGCTAATAAAGCTAAAGAAAAAGTAACTTCAATTGCCACAACAGCTTGGAACTGCAATCAAAATAAAATAATTAGAACAGTAGGAACTGGCCTACCAGCAATTTATCTTTTTACTAAATTTGCAAGTAGCAATACGGGAAAAGCAATCGGAAATTTATTGGGATCTACAACAGCGGCTACCGCAAATGGCTTAGGCTCAGCGCTTTCAACTTCCTCAAACGCGTTAATATCTGCTTGCACATCTAATAGCGGTAAAATTACAATAGCAATAGCAGCTCTTTTATTCTTTAACAGAAGTTTATTTTCTGCAGCAGCAGAACCTGCGCACGAATAAGACTCTAATATAATTTAAATATTAAAAATAAAAAAAGAAGGGACCTAAAAAGTCCCTTCTTTTTTTATCCTAACCTTTCATGCAAAACCATTTTTTCTGCTATTTTTTGGAAAAGAGGAGCTGCTGTCTCTGATGCCCAGAGCGATGCGCTTTTTGGCTCTTTGATAAATGTCACAACAACTCGTTTGTAATCACCTTTTTCTACAATACCCGCAAATGTGTAAATATGTTTCGTTTTGGAATAATGTCCATGATCTAGCAATCTTGCCGTTCCTGTTTTTCCCATAACTCTAAAGCCGCTCACTTTGTATTTCTCACCAATTGTTTGCAAAATATCTTTAAGCTGCGAAATAGCCCTGTCGCTAAATAATTTTTCACCTTTTGCTTGCACCGATTTAGAATCTTTTTCATCTAAAACTATTTTAGGCCGAACATCATAGCCTTCATTTGCAATTATGGAAAAAGCTCGCGCAATTTGCAGCAATGTACCATTAAGTTCATAACCAAAAGAAAGAACAAGAATAGATGATCGTGACCACTTGCCTGGAGGATTTACAAAACCGGACCGCTCGCCAGGAAAACCTAAGCCGGTCAAACTACCAAGTCCTAACTTTCTATAATATTTGTAAAGATCTTCGCCGACCCTTTTTGCAACTTTTGCGGTTCCAACATCACTTGAATGTTGTAGTACTTCACTAAACGAGATTTTTCCTACAGATTTCCAGTTTGTTACAAGAAAATGGTCAATGTAAGTTGATTTCCCCTCACAATCAATTATTTCCTCTGGAGTTACAACTCCTTTTTCGAGCGCGGCAAGAGCCAAGAACGCTTTAACAACCGAACCGAATTCAAAACAGTCGCTAATTATCCTATTTTTCGTATCTTCCAAACTTTTAATTTCTTCATTTGGGTTTGCAGCTGGATAACTTACCATAGCCAAAATTTCACCATTTTGCGGATTCATGATAACAACGGCACCCTCTTTTGCCCCGATACTATTTATAGCTTCTTCGAGTTCTGCATTTGCAAGTGCTTGCAGCTTTTCATCAATTGTTAAATGCAAATCTTTACCAAGCAATCCATCTTCTTCTACCATTTTTGTAAAATAATATTTTTTTGCTCTTGCATCTTTTTCAGCTTTTATCATTGCAGCCGATCCAGCAAGTTGACCATTATAAAGTAACTCAAGTCCAGATATTCCTTGATTATCAATATTTGTGAAACCGATAAGCGGCGCAAGAGAAACTATTGGATAAAATCGCTGGTTTTCTTCTATAAAATTAATATCTTCCGTTTTATTTTTTTCCAAAAAGCTCAACTTTTCTTCGGACAATTTACGCTCAACCCAAAAGAATTTACGTTTAGGATAATCATTTATTTGTTTATAAACTTTTGGATAATTTTTGTGCAAAAACTGCATAGTCTTTTCTTTTTCCCGAAATTCATGAGGCGCAACAAATGCAGATTTTACTTTTTTGTTGTAAGTCAGAGGGAAATTATTCCGATCGAAAATTTGGCTTCGTGGAGGAGTGATAAAAAATTGAAAATCATACTGCTGACTAGCCATGTTTGTAAAAAATTGATTTCGTACCACTTGCAGAAAAAACAACCGCGCTATTACTAAAAAAAATAGTAAAACAAAAAACAAAAAAACAAAAAACACTCTAATTTTAAAATTAGAAACGGCACTCCGATCCTTAAGCATTTGGCCCTCCATCCACTTTTGATATTTCTGAAATTAATAAGAATTTGTTTAGGGGCACTCGCGCAAACCCAAAATCGTTTTTTGCTTTTTCATAAACAACTTTTGGATCTCTTAATTTGTTATAACGTACAAGTAAATTATTTTTTTCATTGGTTAAAAGGTCTACTTCTCTCTCTATTTTTTGTTTTTTGTACAAAATTTTAACAATCAAATTATGCTGATAAATCTTAAAGAAAACTAAAAAAACATTTAAACCAATGAAAACAAGAAAAAAAGATTTTCTGTTCATAAATTCTCCTTTTTATTTTAAGCTTTAAACTTAAGCTACAAATTTGATACAAATTTTTCTATAGATTCAGTTAATAAAGGAGATTTAAATGAAGTTCATTAAATCAATTTTTTCATTTTCACTAATTTTTTTGTTTTTCGGATGTTCAAATTCGACAACAAAAGAAATTAAAACAGAATTCGATACAACAAATCTAAAAAATGATTCCAATATTCATGAAACAATAATTTTGGGCGGAGGTGTTGGCGGGCTAACAGCTGCGATCGATCTAGGACTTGCAAGCTATAAACCCCTTTTAATCATGGGTGAATCTTTAGGCCTGCTTACACATTCGACATCTGTACACAACTGGCCAGGCGAAGTCGAGATTTCCGGTATAAAATTAATGGAAAAAATAAAAAATCACGCACTCAAAGTAGGCGCCAAAACAAAAATCGAAAAAGTTTACAAAGTAGATTTCTCAAAATGGCCTTACACCATCTACACCCAAGATGTGTCAAACGAAAATCAAAAATATGAATATCAAGCGTTGTCATGCATTATCGCAATGGGTTCGACTCCAAATTTTTTAAACATTCCAGGCGAGAAACAATATTTTGGCAAAGGAGTATCAACATGCGCAGCCTGTGATGGAAGCTTATATAAAAACAAAACCGTTGCTGTAGTCGGTGGTGGAGACTCCGCAATTGCAAATGCACTTTACTTATCAAATGTTGCTAAAAAAGTTTTAATTCTTGTCCGAAGCGAAAAACTAAAAGGTAATTATTCAAGAAAAAACAGCTTGCTATCAATGCAAAACATAGAAGTTTTATACAACACGGAAATAAAAGAGATCAAAGGTGATGGAAAAAATATAAAATCAATTTCAACATTTAATAAATCAACTCATTCGCAAAAAACTTTTGAAATTGATGGATTATTTCTTTCAATCGGGTCAAAACCAAATAGCGAAATATTTCAAAATCAACTTGAACTCGACCAAAGTGGATATATAAAATTATTTAACTTTCAAGAAACATCCAAAAAAGGAATTTTTGCCGTAGGCGAAATCTCCGACTACAAATTTAGACAAGCTACAACGGCAGCAGGTGATGGTAACAGAGCGGCGCATCAAGTTATCGAATTTTTAGAAAATATTGGATATAAAAAACAAAAAGAATCTACGCTTGCAGACAAAACACCTCTCTCTGTTGCGCAAGCAGAAGAACAAATAGCAAAAGAAGAAACAGTAACAGAAATTCACTCACAAGAACACTTTGAAAAAATACTAAAAAATACAAAAGAATTAATTGTTGCAGATTTCTTCTCATACACCTGTCCACCTTGCAGACAGATGATACCTGTGTTCAAACAACTTTCAATGGATTTTGACAAAAAAGTAAAATTTGTAAAAATAGATGTCAAAGAAAATTCGGCGTTAGCAGTAAAATATCAAATACAATCAATCCCTAATTTTATATTTTTTAAAAATGGAAAAATTATTAAACCGATTATTGGCTCACGAAGCTATGAATCTTTCAAAGAGGAAATTGAAAATTTAATAAAATGAAAACACATATAGTCATTGGTTCCTCCGCAGTCGGCATAAGCGTTTTATCTCAACTGCGCAAGTTAGATGCAAACTCAAAAATCATTTGCATCACCAAATCACAATTTTACCCATACAACACATGTTTGCTTGCGGATTATTTGACAGGTGAAAAAACTTTAGAAGATATCACAATAAAAGATGAAAAATTTTTCACTGAAAGCAAAATCGAATATTTAAAAAATAGTAATGTTACAAACATCGATACCAAAAATAAATTTGTAATTTTGCAAAATAATCAAAAAATATTTTTCGATACACTAACACTTGGAGTCGGCGCAAACAATATCATCCCATCAAATGTAAATATCCAAGAAAATATCGGAATATTCTTTTTCAAAACACTAGAAGATACAAATCACATTTTACAATTTATAAAAAAAGAAAATTGCACCACCGCAACCGTTTTGGGTACAGGGCTAGTTGGAATGGAAATTGCAGAATCACTTTCTAAACTTGGACTAAAAGTAAATTTGATAGGACGCTCTAACCAATTAATGTCAAAACTTCTTGATAACGACGCGGCAGAAATAATTGAAAAAAAATTACAAAATAAAAACATAACTTTTTATAAAAATGAAACACTCGAAGATGTAACTTGCGAAAATAACAAAATCAAAAAAGTTAAATTGCAAAACAACCAAACAATTTCAACTGACTTATTGATAATCGCATCTGGAAGCGCTCCGAATCTAGATTTAGCACAAAACAGCGGAATTGAAATCTGTGAAAAAGGCATAGTCGTTGATCAATTTTTTCAAACAAATATAAAAGATATTTATGCGGCGGGAGATGCCATAGCTGTCAAAGATATTTTGAGTGGAAATATTATCTCAAGCTGCACCTGGCCGGATGCAATAATGCAAGGAATACTGATTGCAAATTCAATCACAAACAAAAGAAAAGAATACAAAGGAGCATTAATTTCTTTTAGCAGTAAAATTTTTGAAACTTATTTTGCAAGCTGTGGCCAAATCGCAAATACCCCATCAAACTTTAAACATATCGTAAAATCTGATGGGATAAACTATTATCGTAAATTTTTATTGCATGAAAACAAATTAAAGGGATTTTTAATTTTAAATAATAATCCAATTAATTTTGGAATTTATCGTAAAATGATTTTAGATCAAAAAGAAATTTCCGAAAGTAATCTTTTATAATTGTCTTTGCTTAAGCAAATCAGCTTTGCCTTCAAGAAAAATCATATCTCTATCAATCTGCTTTAAATATTCCATTATCACTTCAGAATAATCTGGATGTTTTAGCGCAAGTGCAATATTTGATTTCAACCATTCAATTGTTGTTCCAGTGTCATACCGTGAACCTTGCACTTTGTACGCAAATACTTTTTCACCATTCAAAATTAAACTCTGAATTGCATCTGTAAGCTGAATCTCTTCACCAACACCAAACTCTGTACTTTCTAAAACTTCAAAAATTCCTGGTGACAAAATATATCTTCCAACTATCGCCAAATTTGAAGGAGCATCGATAGCTTTTGGTTTTTCAACAAGACGTTTAACTTGAAATAAATTTGTAGAAATTTGTTTTTTGATTTCGATCACACCATAGCGCGAAATGCAATCCATTGGCATTTCTTTGACCGCTATAACATTACATTTTTCTTGTTCTGCAACTTTTGCAAGCTGCGCAATTGCTGGAAGTGGACCTAAAAAAATATCGTCCGGAAGCAAAACTGCAACATGCTCTTTGCCTACTGCATGTCTCGCGGTCCAAACAGCATGTCCAAGACCAAGTGGCTCATGTTGCCGGATACTTGTAAATTCTGCCATTCGCATAATTTTTGAAAGCGCATCAAGATATTTTTCTTGTCCTCGCTCTTTAAGCATATGGTCTAATTCATGGTTTGAATCAAAATGATCTTCGATTGCTTTTTTATTTTTACCCGTAACTAAAATGTAATTTTTTATACCAGATCGAACACCCTCTTCAACTACCCACTGAATAGCAGGCTTATCAAGAAGAGGAAGCATTTCTTTGGGAATAACTTTTGTAGTTGGTAAAAAACGAGTACCTAAACCTGCAGCAGGAATTATCGCCTTTTTTATCTCCATCACTCATCCTTTTTTTAGTTTTTTATTAAATTTTAAAATTGTTCTAAAAATCTAACTTTGCCACTGTGGAACAAACGAATATCATTTACTCCATACTTAAGCATAGCTAGTCGAGTTAGACCAAATCCAAATGCAAAACCTGAATATACTTCAGGATCAATACCACCCGCTCTCAAAACATTCGGATGAATCAAACCGCCAGGAAAAACTTCTATCCATGTAGATTTTTTACAAACGGAACATCCATTTTTACAAAATGGACAACGTGCATCAATTTCGAATCCTGGTTCGACAAAAGGGAAAAATCCAGGACGAATTCGAATGTCCAAACTTTTTTTAAACAACGCTTCTAAGAATGTTTTTGCTGTCGCAAAAAGATTTGCAACTGTAACATTTTTATCAATCAAAAAACCCTCGCATTGCATAAACATATAATCATGAGTTGCATCGGTTGCTTCATGCCTATAGCACCTGCCAGGAATAACTGCTGCAATCGGAAGCTGTTTCGACTCCATCGTTCGCACTTGAACAGGAGAGGTGTGAGTGCGCAAAAGATAATTTGGTAAATTTACCCAAAATGTGTCGTACATATCTCGCGCAGGATGTTCTTGCGGAATATTTAAAGCTGTAAAATTGTAATGTTCTGATTCAAGCTCTGGACCATCTAAAACTTCATATCCCATCGAAATAAAAATATTTTCTATTTCTTCTATGACTTGAGTATATGGATGAAGCGAACCTTTATTTGCATCAGTTTTATAAACAGAAAAATCAAAGTTTTGTTTTTTTAGATCAGCTTTTTCAATTTCACTTTTTAAAATTAAAGTTTCTTTTTCTTTAATTTTACTTTCAACATCGGATCTAAAACTATTTAAAAGCGGACCAATTATTTTTTTATCTTCAACAGATAGATCTTTTAGTTGTGACAAAATTTCTGTGATAAAACCTTTTTTACCCAAGAAAGAAATTCGAATTTTTTCCAAATCTTTTGATGCAACAGCAGCTGCTAGCTCCTGTCCGAACTGTACTTGAAGTAATTCAATTTTACTCTTTAAATTCCCCATCTAAAGCCTCCAACGAATAGTTGCAACGTTTTCAATTTATCGGCGTTAGAGAAAATTTTAACACTTAATAAATAAAAGTTGTACTTTTTTATATTTTTTATAAAACTTAATTTGTTTTTTATTTTTCAAAAAAGAAAGGTCCCATATGTGCGATTGTAAAATAACGCTTTTAACTAGCCCTATTCAAATAGAAGGTATTTCTATCAAAACAACTAATCAGAATAATCAAGCACAAAAAGATTTAGGAATTTTATGGAATAAATTTCTTAGCGAAAATATTCCATCTCAAATTACTAACAAATTAAATGAAAATATTTATGTGCTTTACACCGACTACGAAGGCGATTTTACAAAGCCATATAAATGCGTCATAGGATGTGAAGTTAAAACATCTACAGAAAATTCTACGCTCTCTCACAAAATTATCCCTTCAGGCAATTATGCTTTTTTCAAAGCAGAAGGCAAAATGCCAGACGAACTTATGAACACTTGGCAAAAAATTTGGAACTCTAACCTTGATAGATCTTATATCTGCGACTTTGAAATTTGGAAAACGATCGACGGCAAAACTGAAGTAGAAATTTATATCGGATTAAAATGACAAAGTTTATAGAAGTAATTACAACTTTTGAAAAAATAGAAGAGACCAAAAAAATCGCCACTATGATCATCGAAAATAAGCTTGCAGGATGCTGTTCTATAAAATCAATAGAAAGTATTTATAGATGGGAAGGTAAAATAGAATCAGCACAAGAGTTTCAGCTAACAATAAAAACAAAAGAATCTCTATATAAAGAACTTGAAGATTTCATCGTTAAAAATCATTGTTACCAGACACCTCAAATAATTGCTCTTCCTATTGTTAATGGTTTTATTGCTTATCTAAACTGGATTGAGAAAGAAACAAAATAAGAGATTGATCATCCCTTAATAATTATTCCTATTTTTATTATTCTTCTTTCTGTTTTAAGTTTGTTTTTATCTTTAATTTTATTTCTGGCTGCTCCCGCAGTGGGGCAAGGAGATTTTGTCGCAAAAACCTCCTTGCATCCTCCATGCGCCAAAAGAGCACTTTTGGATTTCCTTACGCCTGAAACTCCCGCATCCAGCTTCACTGGACTGCGGTTCTAACAGCCAGGCTAATTTGGAGTTTACATTCTTATTTTGGACTTACGGCCTTTATATATTTTGTAAAATTCTGATCCAGCACTACCTGTTTGAGTCGGAGTACAACGTAGTTGTATCCCGGCGAGTTTAGTGCTGTAGAGATTTTAAAGAAACCTCTTTAATGTGTGATTGCAAAGGGTGCACACCCACCCATTGCCGCACTGCGCGTAGCAGCTATAGATAAAATAAATAAAATAGAGAAGCGGCAGAAGAATAAAAAACAAAATCAAATAACAAATGTTAAAAATCGAGATATAAGGAAGGGGTGATCAACCCCTTCGCTAAACTTTTATTTGACAACAATTAATTGTATTTGTAATCTTGGCTCTATAATTTGAAATTTCAGATTATTTAAGTGCCGAAGTAGCTCAGGTGGTAGAGCAACAGACTGAAAATCTGTGTGTCGGCGGTTCAACTCCGCCCTTCGGCACCATCTATTTAAAATAAAAATCTAAATTAATCTACTTGATACATCCTCGAAATGAATTTTATCCTCTATAGGAAAACGTTTGATCGTTCCTTTTACAAATTTAATCTTTTTTAAATCCACTACTTTGATATTCATATCATTGTAGGTTCTGTAATAAATTTTTAGATTTTTTAAGTCTGTAAAAGTCTCCCACTGAGTATATTCAAAAACAGTTTTACCATCCTGAATACCGTAAGTCATCCCCTTGGTAATAAAGAAAGTATTGAGAAGTCTAATCGCATTTAAAACAGCCTCTTCACTATTTTCTACAGGCAAAGCCCAAGTTTTCAAAAAAGCAGCTCTGACAAATCTTGAAGGCGAAGTCCAGTCTCCAGGCAACCCTCGCATACCACTGGCAGTAGAAAAAGGAGTAATCTTTAAATCTCCTAGCATCATACTTTCAGCATCTTTAGCTGTAACATTCATATAATTTTGTAAATTAATTAAATGCCAATCAAAAGAAGGTGCATTAGTAGCAACGCCAACAGGATTTTCAAAAACTTTAATAACACCATCTTTAGGCTCAATGACCACACTTCTTCCAGTCTTATCAACAACAAAATAATGAAAAGGAAATTCTTTACCAACTGATTTGCAAATAGAAGAAACAATTTTTATTTTTTTTAAATTTACAATCACATCATCGATTGTTGCACAAATGGACAAAATCCAAGTTCCAACTTCCCATGGTGCTAATATTTTAGAATTATCTTTTGGATCATGTTTTTCAAAACTTGTAGATGCTCTGAACATAAGACCTGAAAAAGTTAAACCCCTTTCATTGACTCCATCACCAACCATAGGCAAACCAAAACCATCTAATCCTAAAAAATTATATTTTGTTTCCCACTGTAGCCCAACTCCGCCATCAGGCAAAGTCCCTACAAATTTATAACCTTTTGAAACAGCAATAATATTTGAATTTGCAGAAATACTAAATTCATTTGAACGTGCTTTTACAACGGTACCGTCTTTAGCTTTAATGATGAAACTAGTACAAGCAAATATTTGCTCATTCAAACACCCCAAAATCAAAAAAATAAATAATAATTTCTTCATCACTCATCCTCCTATTTAAAAAATTAACTAACCACAATCTAACAACTACCAGATAACTTCCCACGAGACCTTGTAATATTTAATGTCACCACATCGCAAGCTAAACCATTTAATTGTTGTATTAAAGTAATCAATATGTGTGTGTTTATATATTTAGGGCTATCCATATTTTTAGCCAACATATCAGTCAATACCTCTTTTATAGCTTTTAGAGTTGCACAAACAGCTTTTTTATTATCAAACCCTTTTTCAAGAAGCTTTAATGCATCTATGGTGCACCCTACTCTTTCAAGCTCCCCATCTTTTTTCTCTTTCTTATTGTATTCAGAAATCAAAGTTAAAATGATTTCCTTTTTCGCATCTTCATTTAATGAAAAAGAAAATATTTTTTGAAATTTTTCAACCAATGGTCCACTTTTAATTATGCCAATGCTGCTCACAAATAAAAATAGACTTAAAATTAATATTTTTTTCATAAACTTCCTATTTCGCATTAAATATTAAATTATTAAAACTTCATTCAAAGGCGAATTTGCTTTTTATTGCAACAATTTTATAATTATCTAATTGTTTTTACGAAATAAATTTATTTTTGAGGGCTTTTTACCATGTTTGGATTTCTATCACAAAAATTTTCTGGCGTTTTGAGTTGGTTGAAAGATAAAGGAAGATTAACAGAAGAAAATGTTGAGCAAGCACTTGCACAAGTTAAAGACGCATTACTCGAAGCTGACGTTCCCTACGAAATCGTTGATACCTTTTTGCAAGAAATAAAAAGTGAAGCAGTAGGCCAAAAAGTAACCACAACACTAAATCCCGGTCAACATTTCATCAAAATCGTTTACAATAAATTGCTAAATTTCCTTGGCGGTGAATCTAGCGTAGCAACATCTTTTCAAATCCCATCAGTCATTATGGTAATGGGTTTACAAGGATCTGGTAAAACAACAACCATCGCAAAGCTCGCACACTGGTGCCAAAAAGAAGCTCAAAAGAAAAATAAAAAAAGAAATATTTTACTAACATCCGTCGACTTTTATCGCCCCGCAGCTATTGACCAACTAGAAATACTTGCTAAAAAAGTTAATTGCGTTTTTTTCAGAGCTCCCTCCACAGATCCGATCAAAGCGGCCAAAGAAATTTACAATCATTTCAAAAACAATGGCTTTGAACATCTATTCTTGGACACGGCTGGAAGACTCCAGGTTGACGAAAATATGATGCAAGAGCTGGTACAAATCGAAAAAATAATTACTCCAAAATACAAAATTTTAGTTTTAGACATCATGACAGGACAAGAATCACTTCGCGTTGCTAAAACGTTTGATGAAAAAGTTGGCTTTAATAGCGCCATTTTGAGCAAAATGGATAGTGATGCTCGCGGCGGAGCTGCGTTTGCATTCCGTTATGCGCTCAAAAAACCAATCTCCTTTGTCGGATTCGGTGAAAAAATTGAAGATTTAGAATCATTCATACCTCAGCGTATGGCTTCACGAATTTTGGGAATGGGTGATATTTTAACATTAATAGAAAAAGCTGAAGAAACAATCGATACCAAAAAACAAGATGATTTCTCAAAACGATTGTTTGAAGGTAATTTCAACTTAGAGGATTTCGCAAAACAGATTGAATACATTGACAAAATGGGATCATTAAAAAAGATAATGCAATATATTCCTGGAGTTTCACAAATCCCAGCGGACAAGCTTGACTCAGGGCAAAAAGAGATGAAAATCTTTAAAGCTATAATCTCTTCAATGACCAAAAAAGAGAGAATTTGCCCACAAATATTAGATGCTTCTAGAAAACAACGAATTGCAAAAGGCTCAGGAACTAGCGCTCAAGATGTGAACCAACTTCTTGCCAGATTCGAGCAAAGTAAGCAATTTGTAAAAAATTTCAAAAAAATGGGGAATTTTAGAGGATTTTAAAATTTTTGACCTAAAAATCTTGAATCGGGTACAAAATTTTGAAATAAATAGTTTTTTAAATTAGAATATGAAACATGTTATTAAAAACAAACACAATTACTAAATTTACGAGGATTTTAAAATGGCTGTAAAAATACGTTTAAGCAGAATCGGTAAAAAAAATACCCCTTGCTGGAAGATCGTAGCAATGGATTCTAGAAAAAAAAGAGATGGCGCATACTTAGACAATCTTGGCACATACGACCCTATCAAAAAAATAATTGTACAACTTCACTTAGACAAGCTTAATGAATGGGTTTCCAAAGGCGCACTTTGCTCCGACACAGTTAAAAAAATTATCAAGCTTCACAAAAATCAAACTGCTTAATTTTTCGTTTAAAACAAAAACCAAAAATTAAATTTAGGTAAAAAATGTTAAAAGATTTGATCGAATCAATCCTCAAAAAACTGGTCGATCACCCAGATAAGATATCAATCAAAGAATCTTTGGTAGATCACACAATTCACGTAGAAATCAAAGTAGCACCAGAAGATCTTGGCAAAATCATTGGTAAAGAGGGAAAAATGGCGCGAGTCATCAGAACTCTTGCACATTTAACAGCAGCTCAACAAGGCCAAAATGCAACTTTGGATATTTTAGAACAAGCCAAGGACCCAAAATAGTGCAGATTTCGATCATTACGGTTTTCCCTTCATTTTATGAAAACTTCCTAAAAACTAGCTTGGTCGGTCGCGCTATTTCAAATAATCTTGTTAGATTCAACATTGTCCAATTCTCCTCCTTTTGCGAGCCCAAAGAACGCATTGATGAACCTTGCGTAGGCCCCGGGGCTGGAGTCATTATCAAACCTCAAATTGTTGAAAAAGCTATAACAAGCTGCGAAAAGCAGTTTGGAAAAGCATTCAAAATATTCTTTTCCCCACAAGGCAAAGTTTTAGATCAAAACATTTTAAATAAAATAGCAAAAGAAACCACATCTAAACCTTCCAACGAAAACGATGAAAAATCACAAAAGGGACATATCATTTTAGTTTGTGCTCGATATGAAGGTATGGATGAAAGAGTAGAAACATCTTTTGCTGATGAGATTATCTCAATCGGCGATTATGTTTTGATGGGCGGAGATTTACCCGCTCAAGTATTTCTTGAAGGTTTTCTACGCTTAATTCCTGGAATCGTTGGTAAAGCGGAATCGGTTGAAAAAGAATCATTTGAAGGTCCCTTTTTAGATTATTCCAATTTTGGACTTCCAGAAACCTGGAACAATCAAGATATTCCCGCTGTTCTACGTAGCGGAAATCATGGTGAAATCGAAAAATGGCGAAGCGAAAATGCTACTCAAAAAACCATCTTAAAGCGATTTGACTGGCTACGTAAAAATGTAAAAAAAGAAGAAGATATGGCACTCGTTTCCAAATTTATACCTTCGCATTATGTAGCGCTTATGCACTCAGATGTTGTTGTAAAATCTAAAGGATGCGGCGACACATCAATCACATCAATAGACATCCATGATATAGCAAGATCGGCAGCAACATATGGAATAAAAAATTACTTTGTAGTTTCACGGCTTGAAGATCAGCATATGATTTTGGAAACTTTTCTAAAATTTTGGAAATCACCTGAAGGTAAAAGCTACAATTTTTCACGCTACAATGCAGTATCGAGAGTAGAGCCTACAAAATCTCTAGATGAAGCTCTCCAAAAAATAGAGACTATCGAAGGCAAAAAGCCAATTTTGATAGCAACATCTGCCCAAAGCCACTCAAAAGTTCCAATGGTTGATTTTTATTCGCAAGGCAAGATTTGGGAACAAAATAGACCAGTTTTGATAATTTTTGGCACAGGACAAGGTTTAAGCGAAGAATTATTAGAAAAATGTGACTATATGCTCGGACCGGTTAGAGGCATTCCAAACTATAACCATTTATCGGTAAGATCCGCAGCCGCTATAGTTTTAGACCGATGGCTTGGAATTAATGAAATATCGCAACAATAAGCGTTTTTTTTAATATCACAAGCTCAACTTGATAAATTAATTAAACAAATATATATTACTCATTATTTACTTTTAAATTAGAAATTTATTTGATTTTTGACAAAAGGAATTTGCATGAAAGCGCGCTTTCAAACTAAAGAAACAATTTTATATTCAGATTTAGAAAATAGAAACTTTCCAACATTCAACGTTGGTGACAGCATCGACGTTTCACTCATCGTAAAAGAGGGTGATAAAGAAAGAATTCAATTATTCAGCGGCGATGTTATCGCAATGCATAATAACGGTATTTCAAGCACTTTCACAGTAAGAACAATCGCTTCCAACGGCGTTGGCGTAGAAAAGATTCTACCTTACTACTCACCAATCATCAGCGGAATCAAATTAGTCAAAAAAGGTGTCGTTCGAAGAGCAAAATTATACTACATTCGTAAAAGAGTTGGTAAAGCTGCTCGAATTCAAGAAAAAGTTCTTACAAGAACTCAAAAAGAGCACTTACAAGATTAAAACTAAAAGTTTAGGGCCAATAAAAATTGGCCCTTTTTAATTTGTGAAAATAAAAATGAATAAAATTTATAAAAATTTAATTAGTTTTTCACTCTTTGTACTTCTTATCACATTCTCTGCATGCAAACAACAACACAAAACCGATTTAACAAAAATAAAAAACAGCTCTAAAGAAAAAGTCACTGAAACTGTTAATCACCCAGACATTCCAACACCATTAGGTTTTCATTTTATAAATAAAACTTCAAAGCAGGATCCCGAAAAAAACACAACTATAACAACTTTCAATTACAAGGGCAGCCAAAATCTTCAAGCAGTTTTGGAATTTTACAAGCAAAATCTTAACCAATTTGGATGGGAAACAGAAAATCTATCTACAAATGATAAAATATTAATAACTTGCTACAAAAATAAAAAATCTTGTGTTATTTCTGCACATAAAATAAGTGGTAAATATAAAACATCACTTTCTATTGTTCTAAAAACTGAAAATCCAAAAGAAAAAGGCTCCAATAAGCCTCAACAAGAAGAAGACCTAATAAATTCTAAAAAACTAAATAAAAACTTCATTAGTCCTTCAGGATATTTATGCTAAGTTTCATTTTTAAAGTAATAATATTATTTTTGGCAATAGCGCTAATAATTCCTATGGTTTACTTATCTTTGGTAAAAATCATTCATAAAATCTTCAAAAAATAATATCGCTAAATTTATTCTTAATGACATATTCAATTTCTCACAAAAATTTCTTTAGCCATTTGTAAAAATTGAGCTCTTCTTTTATCTGAAGGATGCCGAAACTGTACGAAAAAATCTTCATATTTCAAAGTTGAAACAACTTGAGAATGTTGTTCAAAATATTTAGATACTACATCAAACATATCTCCTTCAAAACAAGCTAGAAGATCGGCACGTTTTTCAACTTCAAAAATTATCAACATTTTAATGAATTTTAAAGAGTCAATGACTGTAGAAATTTTTAATTTTTCTTTTAAATCATCTTGCGAAAACTGTTCTAAATATTTATTACCTTGCTGATAAAACATAAATCTCTTAATAGGGTCTTCTAAATAAGATTTAATTTTATCATTTGATATTTTGCTCATACATTGTTGTAAATCAATATTTTGTATAGTGTATTTTTCATAGTATTGCATAAACAATTTTATTAATTCGGTTAAAAAAACATCCCAACAATCTTCATGCAAATTATGTTCTATTTCATGGCCGAATGAAAAAATAGGAATAATTTTATCTTCATACAATGCAAAATGTTCTATTAAAATAAGTCCCAAATAAGATTTAAAATTTACTTTTGATTGACTTGAATCTGGAGCATAAAAAACTTTTATTGAATCTATATTTTTTTTACGCAAAATATCTAAAACAAAAACTTCGTCTTCCAAGCTCAATTTTAAAAAAGGATCAGTTTCTAAAATTGGTATTAATCGCTGTGACAATGTTTGTAATTTTTTATACGTTTTGCATTTAGCAAGTTCTATTATTTGTTTGACTTCGGCAGAATCGGTAACCACCGCATTTACTATTTCCAAAAAAGACTTAAATAATTCCTTTATAATTTCGTTTAAATTTTTTTCAATAATTTCTCTATAACCATATTCTTTATATTTTTGTTCATTTTTCATTGACACAACATGTTCGAAAACTTCATCAATAGAATCTTGTAACGTCTCTAAAAATTTAATCGATTTTAAATTCCCATGAAAAAGACATGCTAGAAATAGTACTTTAAAAAATAATTTCTTTGATATATTCATCCTCACCCCCATTTATATCGATATTATTATAATTAATAATATTTGGAGTTGAATATACAAACGAAATATTGTGAAAATCTGCTTAACAAAACAATGCTCAACTTAAAATAAAAAAGAAGGCCTTAATTTTTTAAGGCCTTCTTTTTTATTTGAAAATTAGAATAAATTTAGTTCTTTGCTAAATGCTCCGCAATCTTGTTAACTTTTCCAGCTCCAATGGTTAAAAGCAAATCATTTGGCTGCAAAACATTTCGAACATCCGCTTCAATCTCTTCATATGTGACAGCAAATCAGAATTCGCATTTAATATTTAATTAAATATATTCTTATATGGAATAACAATCTCCCGGTTCAACAGCTTGTCTAGCCTGCTCTAATTTAGAAATTTGTTTTTCTATCTTGCATTTCAGTTCTGATATCCAGGATTCAATGCTACTAAAATCCTGCTCAAGTGGCGAACCTTTCATATAACCAACCACAATGAAAATTGCAAAACCTGTTCTACTACCACTGCCAACAGCATCATCTGTAGCCCAATGTGAAGCAAACCACTTGCGACCTTTTTCTTCTGTAATATTCAGCATGTCTGCTAAAGATTCGCACATCTCTTCATCAAGCCGGGTTAACTCACTAGATATATGAGCAAGTGATTCAATATTATTCATATCGTAATGTTCCAACTCTTGTGAAAAATTTTTTAAATCAAATTTTTCACAAATTTTTAATACAAAATGGCTGTTGAAACTTTCGCCTGTAAAATGGAAAACTTTCCTAAACTCAATCACTTCGAGCCTTTCTTGCTCATTCGCAGATCTTCCCGCATTAACAAAATTTCCGCTTGCAATAAATAATGTTACCACTAAAATAATTATTTTTTTCACAAAATGCCTTTCTTTATAAACTATATTAAAGTCGTTTTTATTAGCTAAAATCAGAATATATTTTAACTCTTAGCTAAATGTTCTGCAATCTTATTAACTTTTCCTGCGCCAATGGTCAAAAGCAAATCATCGGGTTGCAAAACATTTCTAACATCTGCTTCAATTTCATCATATGTTGGAAAATAAATGATTTTGATTAGCGGATCTTTTTGAGCTATTGCTTTGGCTAAACGTTCGCTAGTTACTCCGTCTATAGGATCTTCGCTTGCTGGATATATATCTGTTATGTACAAAACATCGATTCCGCTACCTGAAAATGTCTCTACAAAATCATCCCACAGTTTAAATGTTCGACTAAAACGATGTGGCTGGAAAATTGCTACAAGTTTATTTTTTTTCTTAAGTCTTGCAACGGTAAGAGCATTCTTAATCTCTGTAGGATGATGTCCGTAGTCATCGTAAAGCTCTGCACCGTTAAATGTTCCTTTAAATTCAAAACGTCTTTCAACTCCCTTAAAACTTTCGATAGATTTTTCAATCTGCTCAAAAGGAATTTTAAATTCTAAACAAAGTGAAATAGCTGCAAGCGCGTTTAAAACATTATATTTACCAGGAATATTTAATAAAACCTCGCCAAGCTTGATGGACTGATTACCTTCTACATTAAAAGAATGGTGTCGAAGTTTTGATGGATTTTGCAAATAAACATTGAAGCGTGAATAATTTGGTGCAATTTCTAAAATTTCACCCATAACATCCGCATCCGTGGACAAACCATATTTGATTGTTGGAACGTGATTAAGTGGTAAAATTGAACGAACAGAAGCATCATCAATACAAACTATCGCACGACCATAAAAAGGTAATTTTGAAAGGAAACTTTTAAATGTATTTTTAATATCGTCCAAATCTTTATAAGTATCAAGATGTTCAGCATCAATGTTTGTTACTATCGCATAGGTTGGATTAAGATACAAAAAAGACCGATCGCTTTCATCTGCTTCTGCAATCAGTAAATTACTTTTTCCAATCAACGCATTGTTAGAAATATTTTTAAGAATTCCACCTACAACCACCGTTGGAGATTGGCCAACTTCGATCAAGATGTGAGAAATCAAAGATGTTGTAGTTGTTTTACCATGCGCTCCGGAAATCGTAATTCCATTTTTAGCACGCATAAGCTCTGCAAGCATAAGAGCTCGTGGTATTACAGGAATACCCTGCTCTATGGCGCCAACTATTTCAGGATTATCTTTGCGAACAGCAGATGAGTAAACAACAACATCGACATCTTGCAAATGATCCGCTGAGTGCTGATCAAAAACTTCGCATCCCAAATATTTTAAATGGTCCAAAACCTTAGAATCTTTTGACGATAAATCACATCCAGAAACTTTGTATCCTTGCAGGTTTAAAATTTCTGCAATTCCACTCATTCCTATTCCGCCAATTCCTATGAAATGGACATGTTTTTGCTTAAACATTTTATATTCCAAAATAATTTACAAATCGGTCCATCGCTTCTCGTAAAATGTGAGGCTCTCTTGCATAGCAAATTCGAATAAAAGGTGAACCTGTAGGCCCGAAAACACTTCCAGGGACAACGGTTACTTTAGCTTTTTGCAAAATATCTAAACATAAATTGGTAGTTTCTTCTTCTTTAGTTTTAAGAAAAATATAATATGCCGATTTTGGAGATTGATAAGCTACCAAACCTTTATCAACAAGAGGTTTCAAAACTGCATTTGCATAAAGTAAATTGTTATAAACTATTTCTTGCATTGGTTTTGTAAGTTCTGGGTGATTCATCGCATACAAAGCTGCATATTGTGCGATAGATGATGCGCAAACCAAAAGAGAATCTTGAATAGCGCAAGCTGCATTAAGAAGATGTTTAGGAACAACCATATACCCGACTCTCCAACCGCTTAAAGCAAAATTTTTGGAGAATGAACCAGTTCGAATGATAAATGAATGATCTGCAACAAAAGGTGTTACGGAATAAAAAGGTTCGTTTTCAAAAATGAAATCATCATAAACTTCATCAATTAAGAGGTAAATTCCGCGGCTTTCGCAAAAATTTACTAATTCCTTAACAACTTTCTCGGGCAAAATAATTCCTGTTGGGTTGCAAGGATTTGCAATAACAACCATTTTTGTCTTTGGTGTTACTGCTGACTTAAATTTTTCAACATCAAATTCCCACTTTACTTCACCAAAAGATGTTGATTCTTTGAGAAAGCAAGAAACAAATTTGGGATTTGCTTTAGAAACGCGAGCTAAATTTGCATATGCTGGATATGTTGGTTCAGGAAGTAAAACTTCATCATCTGCGTTAAGAAGCATAAGCATCAAAGCTGCGACGGCAGAACTACTTCCATGAGAAACCAAAATCTGATCCATAGAAATATTCACATTGTGCTGCAAGGAAAGAACTTCTGCTATTTTCTCTCTAAGTGGAGTAATACCATAAGTGCTTACGTAATAGTCAGTTTTGTCTGAATTCAAAAGAGATTGTGTATGAGTCTTGATATCAGTAGGAATTCCCCCAACTTTCAAACTACCTTGAGATAAAGATAACACTCCTGGTGTTTGTTGAGCTAACAATTCCATTCTTTTTATTCCAGAAAATTTAACTTCCAACATAGTTTTCTTCTTTATATTTTAAAAGTGAACGATATACTAAAATTTTACCTACAAAAATTAATTTCATAATTTAGCTTTATAAGCTATTTATTTGCAAAATCAAATATAAAAATAAGGTAAAATAAATTTAAAGTTCAAGCAAATTATTAATTGCTTAATTAATTGAAATATAAAAGCTATACATAAAAATAAAAAATTTACGCCTAAAAATTTACAAATAAAATTTAAAGGACCTTCATGAATTCTTGCATATTTATAATACTTGGAGCAACAGGTGATCTTACCAAGAGAAAGCTGATTCCGGCTATCTACAACCTGATAAAGAACAAAAAAATAGATAATTTTGCGATCGTTGGCGCTGCACTTTCGCAAACAACTTCAGAAGAGATTCTTGCACAAGCTGAAAAGTTCATTAAAAATATCGATAAAGACTGCTGGAATAAGCTAAAATCGGTTTTTTATTACAAATCGGTAAATTTTTACAATGAACAAGAATTTTCACACCTTAAAGAACTTATTGAAAAGGTAGAAAATAAACACAAATTACCACAAAACAGACTTTTTTATCTTGCAACTATGCCCGAACATTTTGAAATAATAACTCAAAATTTATCAAAGTGTTGCATCATAAAACCCAAAAAAAACGATTCTTGCAAAGGTTGGACGCGGGTAGTTTACGAAAAACCATTTGGCTATGACTTAGAATCTGCAAAAAAAATTAATAAAACAATTTTGAAAACCTTCAAAAAAGATCAAGTTTTTCGAATAGATCACTACCTAGGCAAAGAATTAGTTGGAAACATATCTTTAGTCAGATTTACCAATCGCGTATTTGAACCGTTATGGAATAATAAAAATATAGATTCGATCCAAATAATTATAAATGAAAAACTCGGTATAGAAAATCGTGGAAAATTCTACGATTCTTGTGGCGCAATAAATGATATGATGCAAAGCCATATGCTACAAGTTTTAAGTTTAATCGCTATGGAAACACCAAAGCAACTAAGCGGAAAATTCATACACAATGCCAAAATAAAAGTATTAAAAAAGATAAAACCATATTCCACTATTTTGGGACAATACCTTGGTTACAGATCAGAAGATGGCGTAAATCCAGATTCAGCCACAGAAACATTCGCAGCTATCGCTCTGCACATTAACAACAAAAGATGGAAAAATGTTCCCTTCTATCTCAAAACAGGAAAGTTTTTAAGTAATAAAGAATCTGCAATTCACATTCGCTTCAAAATGGTAAAATGCTTACTGAGTAAATGCTGTCCTTCCGATTCCAACTATTTAACAATCAAAATACAACCTGATGCAGGATTTTTCCTTGAATTAAACTCAAAAGTTCCTGGAACTAATGAAGTAATTCCTGTAAAAATGGACTTTTGTCATGAATGCCTTTTCGGTCCTAATAGCTTTCAAGCTTATGAAATTTTACTTTCAGATGTGATGTCAGGTGATCAATCTTTCTTTTTGCAAGAAGATGAAATCGAAGAATCCTGGAGAATTGTTCAAGAGATTAAAAAATTATCAGAAAAATTATATTTTTATGAAAAAGAAAGCTCTGGTCCAAAAGAAATTGAAAAATTAGAACCAAATAAAATTGTAAGGTGGAGATCATGAAAATTGGATTAATTGGTTTAGGAAGAATGGGAAGCGCTATCGCTTACCGACTACAAAAAGCAAATATTAATATTTTGGCATTTGACCCATCCGAAAATGCGAAAAATATTGCTGCCGAACTAAAAATAGAATTTTCATCAAAAATAGAAGCAATATCTCAAAAAGTAGATATCATTTGGTTAATGGTTCCTGCTGGTAAAATTGTCGACGAAACAATTGAAAAATTACTACCTCATTTAAAAAAAGATTCAATAATCATCGACGGCGGAAACAGCAACTTTGAAGACTCAATTCGTCGTTATAACTTTCTAAAAAAACATCAAATTAATTTCGTTGATTGCGGAACTTCCGGCGGTTTACACGGCAGAGAAAACGGTTTTTCACTCATGGTCGGCGGCGATCAAAATATTTTTGAAAAGTTAAAACCCATATTTCAAGCAATAACAGCAAAAAATGGTTACGAACATATTGGACCTGCAGGCGCAGGACATTATGTGAAAATGGTACACAATGGAATCGAATACGCACTTTTGCAAGCTTATGGAGAAGGTTTTAATTTATTAAAAAATGGTCATTACAAAAATTTAGATTTAGAAAAAATAGCATCTGTTTGGAATCATGGTTCAATTATCCGATCATGGATTTTAAATTTGTCAGTAGAAATTTTCAAAGAAGACCAAGAACTAAAAAATATTAGTGGTGAAATTGGCGAAAATCTAACCGGTCGCTGGACAGAGCAAGAAGCTGAAAAACAAAATATTCCACTAGACCTGATCAAAAAATCACTTGATATTCGAGAATGGTCAAGAAAATCTGGCGGAAATTATGCAACTAAAGTTGTCGCTATGCTTCGAAATAAATTTGGCGGACATGAAGTTAAAAAACAGGATAAATAATGAAAATAATAGATATCAGTTGGCCAATAAGTGAGCAAACAACTCAATACAAAACTAAAAAAGAAATCAAAATCATACCAACCAAAACATTTGAAAAAGATTATTTTCGAGAAAGCCTAATCACAATAGGTTCCCACAGCGGAACGCATGTCGACTCTCCCGCACATTATTTGCAACACGGTACAACTTTAGACAAAATTCCACTTTCGTCGCTAATCGGGCCAGCAAATGTTTTAGATTTATCGCACATAAACGAAAAGATAACAGCACAAGATTTGGAAAAATTTGAGATAAAAAAAGATGAAATAATTTTACTAAAAACAAAAAATAGCAATAAAGCTGCATTTGAAACGTTTGATCCAAATTTCATTTATCTAAGTACTGATGGTGCACAATTTCTGACAGAAAAAAAAGTAAAAGCGGTTGGAATTGATTATTTAGGAATTGAGAGAAACCAACCCGGACATGAAACTCACAAAATTTTGCTCGAAAAAAATATTTTAATCATAGAAGGTTTAAGATTAAAAGAAGTGAAAAGCGGAAAATATATTTTTACATGTTTACCACTTTTAATAGAAAATATTGAAAGTTCACCCGCAAGAACAATTTTAATGGAAATTAATTTATAAAATCCATTTTATAATCTTCTCTTAAATAAAAACGTACAACTTCCTTTAACTCTACAAACCTTTCAAATCCGTATTTTTTCATCAAAATATCGCAAACTTGTCGAGTTACAAATATTTCACTCAAAAATAAATCTCCTACTTTTATTTCATTAAAAAGCTTAGGTAATAATCTTTTCTCAAGAGATTGCCTTTTAATTTCGTCTATCATTCTTTTTTTTCGATCTTCAATAAATGATGGAGTAAAAAGCTTTGTAACATAAACATCCGTCCTAGTTTCGTCTACTTTCCAAGTATCATTAAAAATTGTTAAAAATCTAAAAAATAAATTCCACTGTTCTATTGATATTTCTGAAAATTGAAATTCCTTTTTCATGCCAAAAGAAGAAGAAAAATCAAAAGCTTTAACATCAGGCAAATCAAAAATTTTTCCATCTTTTAAAACAACTTTAAAAGCATTTAAATCAAAAAAAATAAAAAATCCTAACAAAACCATTTTCAAAAATAATTTCATTTAAACCCCCATTTAAATTTATCATACTTTAATGTATTTATATTCTAATTGAAATTTATACGCAAAATAAATACTTCTTAAAAATTTTACACTTCTGTTTTAATACAAGGTTTATCTAGGATAAAAATAATTTTCTTCAAATCTATTTCTTAATAAAAAAGAATCTATATATATTCAAAATCTGTAATTTTAATAAACACAAAAGGAGTAAAAATGTCATTGAATATAACTAAATTTGCTTTTAGCATAGGAATAACAGCTATTCCTCTAAGATTTTGTATGGATTTTTTTAACTGGCTTACAACTCCACAAGTACAACCAAAAATCCAACTAATCGAGGTAAACTCAAATGGGTATCCAATGCTCGGTATGGTTTTTGATATTTTTGATAGCTCTAAATATCAATATTGGGGAATAGCTTTCAATTATTCACTAATAATTAAATTGTTTTTTTATATCTTTTTGATTTTTATTATTGGATATTCACTTGCTATGTTTTTTGCATGTATTTATAACACACTAATTGCTACGGATAAACCTAACCAATAAAATTTTTCACTGTACTCGCAAACCAAACATTATTTGATTTGTTTTGAGCATAATTTTTTATTAGCTCAACCAAAGGATAAGGCTGTAAATTAACCTCTTCTAGTTTGTTAGTTTCAACCCACAAAAACTCTAAATGTGGCTCCATAGATTCAACTTTGGAAAGAGGAAAATTAGCTGCATCTACTTCAAAAATATGGTTTAGTTCAAAATGTTTCACATTATCTCGACTATAATCATGTTCTATTAAACCAAGATATGATTTTATTTTACATTTTAAATTAGCCTCTTCTTGAAACTCCCTCTTTAGGGCATAAATTAAACTTTCATTACCTTCAACATGTCCCCCTGGCAAAAAAACATATTTACCATTTCGCGACCTAGCAACAAGCAATTTATTATTTTGTAAGATCACACCTCGAACTCGAAGATGAAATTCAAAAACTTCTTTCATTAAATCCCCCCACATTTTAGTTTTCATTTTTTTCAATCACTATCGTAACAGGTCCATCATTTATTAATGATATCTTCATGTGAGCTCCAAAAACACCCTTTTTAACTTTGTCATAAGAATTGCTGAAATCTAAAACAAATTTTTCATAAAGATTTTTTGCGTCTACTGATGACATCGCTTCAAAAAAAGAAGGTCTATTTCCTTTAGTTGCATCTCCATACAAAGTAAATTGTGAAATAAGCAAAATTTCAAAATTATTATCAATTACACTTTTGTTCATTAAGCCATTTTCATCATCAAATATTCGCAAGTTTTTAATTTTATTTATAAACCAATCAAAAAGCTTTTCATCATCTCCTTTTTTTAAACCAACAAACACCAATAAACCTGTATCAATTTTTGCAATTAAATTACCTTCAACTTCAACCGAGGCGGATAAAACTTTTTGAACAACTATTTTCATAAAAATTCCTTTAAATAAAAAACTTAATCTGATAGTTTATACAAAATTTTAATCTAATATTTAAACTAAATGTTTTAAGGAGTAGTGATGATAAAAAATAAAAAATTCTTAATTTTAATGAAGCTTACCTTAGGTATTTCTTTAATCCAAGCAACACCACCAGCTTATGAAGCCCTTACAGAAAATTTACCTTATTCTATTTATGCAAAAATAAATTTTACAAAAGCAGATGGCAGTATTGCTGAAGTTGGTAAATATGCATTTTCAGCAAGAAAACAAATTTTAATATGCTCATCAATTAAACTTGGTGAAGAAAATAAAATTTTTATTTATAATTCAGACAATTTTTCAGCTCCACTTCAAACTATCAATACCGGACAAACTACAAGCGATCTACAAATTTCACCTTTAGGTGATAAAATACTCCAAAATAATGAATTTGGAGATTTAAAAATATGGAGATTTAATGCAGAACAAAATCAATACACTTTATGTTTTAATAACGAAAATCATTGTATATTTGCAAGCACAAAAGATTTAAATACTATTGCAACCGCAAAAATCAGTCAAAATCAAACAACCTTAAAAATCTGGCTATTCAATGTGCATACTTCGAGGTATGAATCGCATGACACAAAAACTTTTGATTTTATAGCAAGTTCTCTTGCTGTATCTCCAAACAAATCTATTCTCATAAGTAACACAATTAAAAAAGAAATAACTATCCTAATAACCCGAGAAAATAGCTATACCGCACAAACAATTAATTATCACGATTGGCTGTTATTTGGATTTGTTATGACTGATTCTAAAATTGCAGCCTTAAACGGAGCAAATAATTCAATTGTCATTTATAATAAAAACGAAGAAACAAACATTTTCGAACATTTTTTAACAGTTGAATTAGAAGCGTTTCAAATAAATCTTCGTCAAATTCCACTTCCAATTTTGAGCATTGAAAACCATGATCTTATTATAAAAAATGGTAGAACTTATTTACGATATCCAGGAATTTTAGAAGACTTAGTTGATTGCTATTAAAAATATTAAAACAAAAATAAATAAAAAAGGCGTTGNNCAACGCCTTTTTTATTTATTTTTGATAAAATTTAGCGAGATTTTTTTAAAGCCTTTAACCAAGATTTTGCATATTTCTTAGCAGCTCTTCGTGATAAACCAAATCCTCTAACATGAACTATCATTCTATCTAAATTTGATTCAAGATCTTTTGTTAAATCTATTGAAATCCCACAGAAGCTATTTGCAGGTGCTTTAAAATTTTCCATAGGCTGTGCAAATGCTAATTTAAATCCGAATGGATCTCGAACTTTAAATACTTTGTGCCCCCAAGGAGTATCTTTTAGACCTTCGATGATTTGAACACCTTTAGTCTTGCAACGCTCAAAATATTTTTCAATTCCTTTTTTCATTTCAAAATATGCACCGGAAGATCTATTAGCCAAATGTTTTATTTGACTAAATTCTACCATCTCTTCAACGGTGGGAGTAAGCAACATCAAAGTGGCTTTTCCCTTTTTCAGTTCGGCATAATTCAAAGAATGACCTTCTTTTGATAATCCTATACTTACGATATCAAAAGACAATTTATCGGTATAAAATTTAACAGCAACTGCAACAGAATCTACAATTAAAACTGGGCTGGCAGACTTCATCATAGACAACCTCTCTCCTTTTTTACAAAAACGAACTTAAAACGTTAAGCGCTTTTTGCGGAGGTTTTTGCTAAATCTGCAACTTTTTTTGCAACTCGGCTAATTTTTCTTATAGCTGTATTTTTTTTAAGCAATCCCTTTCCGCTAGCTCTTGATATTTTAGATTCTACTTCTTTAAGTAAAGTTTTTGCAAGATTTACATCTTTTGCTTCTATTGCATCGAGAACTTTGCTATAAGATGTCTTTAAATCCGACTTTCTAGATAGATTTACTACTCTATGAACTAAACTTTGTTTTGCTTTTTTCTTAGCAGATTTTATATTTGCCATTTAAAATGCCCTTACCAAATATTCAAAACTTTAAAATTAAACTACTTTTTCAACTTTTCCAGCTTTTACACATTTTGTGCAAACAGCGCCTCTGAAAACATTACTTTGTCCACGAAATCTGTATCTGATTACATGAACATTGGGAAATAGAAGCCGTTTTGTTCTATTTTTAGCGTGACTCACTAAGTTACCAACCTGCGGACGCTTGTCACAAATTACACAAATATTTGCCATGATTTTTATATCCTTTCTTTCCTATACTCAAAAGTTATCTCTAGATTGTAGCAAAAAGATTAAATTTTTCAAAATTCGATTTTTAAGAAAAAACCTCAGTTTTTAAGTAATTCTTTGAATTTTGGAGCTAAAGTTTTATTGGAAGCAAGACAAGAAACAAAATTTATGTCGATTGTATCTTTATCAAACTCACTTATGACACCCCCCGCTTCTCTAATTAAAATTATTCCAGCGGCTATATCCCACCAATAAACATACTTAATAACAGCTGCATCCAGCCTACCAGCTGCTACGTATGCCAAATCTAAGCTCGCAGATCCAAATTTTCGAATTGAAGAACAAATCTTTGTCTGCAATGTTTTTACAATATCTTGAAAAGCTAAACAATTTCTTTGTTCGCAAGGTACAGCCATAGAAACTAAAGATTTTTCAATCTCCGTCCTATTTTTTACCATTATTTTTTCATCGTTTAAAAAAGCTCCTTGTCCCAAAGAAGCAAAAAACATCTCGTTTGTACAAGGATTATAAGTAATTCCCAAAACAGGCTCCATTTTATATGTTAATGCTACATTAACAGCAAAATGAGGAAATCCGTAGGCAAAATTGGTAGTTCCATCTATCGGATCGATTACCCAAACCCAATCAATTTCTCCACTGCGATAAGAATTCGATGTTTCTTCCGCCACAAAAGAAGCTTGTGGCAACAAATTTGATAATTTTTCTATCAAAAAAGTTTCACATGCAAGATCTACCTCAGTAGCAAAGCTTCCATCTTTTTTGTATGTATAAACATGCTTTTTATTAATAAAAGTCAAAAGAATGTCACCAGCTTCTCTTACTATCTGCTTTAACGCTTCTACAAACTCTTTTTTTAAAAAAATATCATTCATTTTCTATAAATTTTCTTAACACTCAAGACCTTCTACTCTAGCAAAGCTTTTATTTAAATCTTGAGGCATTTCGACCTCAACTATTTCATAAACATCTTTTGCCATCAAAGTTTCTTTTTCTACCAAACTCTTAGCCAATTTATCCAATTTATTTTTATTATCAATAAGAATCTTCTTCATCTTTTCATAATTCTCATGCATAATTTTTGAAACTTGCTCATCGATCTTTTGAGCCGTTCCTTCTGAATACTCTTTGCCATATTCATCTTGCTTCACCATCGCAACAGGACCAAGATCTGACATACCAAAAAGACATACCATATCGCGCGCTATTTTTGTAGCAACTCTTAAATCTTGTGCAGCGCCAGAGGTTACATTTTCAACGCCGTAAATAATTTCTTCCGCTATTCTTCCCGCCAAACAAACTTTAATTTCGGATATAAATTGCAATTGTGAATGAGATGTTTCATCCCCCTCTGGCAAATACCAAGTAACACCCAAAGTGCCGCCTCGTGAAAGAATTGTAACTTTATGCAAAGGATGAAATTTGGAAGCTAAAATCATAGCTAAAGCATGACCGGCTTCATGATAAGCGGTCATAAGAAGCTCTTCTTGTGTTCGAGTAAGACTCTTCCTCTCTGCTCCGACCATTATCTTATCTCTTGCAACTTCAAAATCATTCATATCAATAAGTTCTTTATTTTGTTTTGAAGCGATGAGGGCGGCTTCATTGATTAAATTTGCAAGATCGGCGCCACTAAATCTAGGAGTACCTCGAGCAATTTTATTAAAATCTACGTCATCGGCAAGTTTTACATTTTTAGCATGAATCTTTAAAATTTGTTCTCTGCTTACCAAATCTGGATAAGGAACTTCAACTTTTCTATCGAATCTTCCAGGACGCATCAAAGCTTTATCCAAAATGTCTGATCTGTTAGTTGCAGCCAAAACTATAACTTCACCAGGCTCCGTTGCAAATCCATCCATTTCAGATAATAACTGGTTTAATGTTTGTTCTCGCTCATCATTTCCGCCGCCAATTCCAACACCACGATGTCTACCAACAGCATCAATTTCATCTATAAAAACAATACAAGGAGCATGTTTTCTTGCTTGGGCAAAAAGATCTCTTACCCTTGAAGCTCCAACTCCCACAAAAACTTCCATAAAATCTGATCCGCTAACACTGAAAAATGGACAATTTGCTTCTCCTGCCACAGCTTTTGCAAGCATAGTTTTTCCATTTCCCGGCGCTCCAGTCAAAAGAATTCCTCTAGGAATTTTAGCACCAATTTTTTTGAACTTTGTAGGTTCTTTCAAAAAATCTACAATATCGCGCAAATCTTCTTTTGCTTCTTCGACTCCAGCAACATCCTTAAATTTTATTTTGATTTCATTTGGATAAAAGAATCTAGCTTTACTTTTGCCAATGTTAAAAATTTTACCGCCACCAGAAGATTGATTATCTCGCTTTGAGAAAAATATAAAAAATCCAAAAATTAAAAGTGGCAAAATAAGAGTCAAAAATAGAAAAACCCAGCCCGCTGTCTGACTCGTTTCAGAAGATAACACTTTTACTTGTACTTTTTTATCTACAAGCTTATCCCATAAAGTATCACTAGGTATTACAACTACATCAAAATTGGTAACTTTTTTTACCTGTCCCTCTTTTTTAAAATTAACAGGAGTTTTAAAAGCGCCTTGGACATGATTTGATTTGATCAAAACAGATTCGATATTCCCTTTATCTACCTGCTCAACAAACTCGGAATAATCTATCGATTCCATAGTTTTGTTTACCTGATTAAACCAAATCAAATAACTAAAAAATATGCCTAAAAGAACTAAAACTAGCCAAAAAGAATTATTTTTTTTGTTTCCACCAGGCTTCTTTTTCATATCAAAATTAAACTTCATGAAATCTCCCACCAATTAATACTACTAGTAATCCAATAAAACGTTTTAATTGAAAAATAAAATAAACTTTAAATTCTAAAAAATAAGGAAAAAGCAGTATAACAAATAAATTTTTAAGATAAAACCTTTTCTAAAATACTCAATTTTGGAAAGCTTTTTGTATCTTTGCCATCAGTTAACACATGTGTATTTTTGCTTGCTATATTTAAAACTGCTATTTGCATTGTTCTATTTTTTTTAGAACTATCAGGACATCTATACGAGAAATAAATATAATCTCCATTATCAGCAACGCATGGATCTTGCTTATCACCCTTTCCAAAGGTCAATTGTTCTTCCTTTATAGATTTTTTATCCAAATCATTTAAATCCATAGTAAAAAGCTGGAAAATTCCGTCGACTACCTTTGTATAAACTATTGAATTTCGCTCGTTACAATAAGAAGGTGCGGCACTATAAGAACCTTTTGTTAATCTTCTAACTTTATTTGTCTTCATATCCATATGATAAATTTGAGGTATTCCAATCTCAAAATCAGAACAAAAAATAAGATTCCCATTTGGCAAGTAGATTGGGGAGACATTATTTCCGCTATTTTTTGTGATCTGTTTATAAGCTCTCTTTTTTAATTTTTCACTTTCATCTTTATCAAAAAGATATATTTCTGAATTTCCTGTTTTTGCAAGACACAAAGCAACTTTCTTACCATCTTGAGATACTGAAGGCTGCATATTTAATCCGTCAAAATCGCAGACTATTTTGTGCTTATTAGTTTTTAAATCTGCTGCAATCAAATAACTTTTTGAAGGCATTAATTTCGTATAAAACAAAATAGGTGACGATTGATGCCAGGTCGGAACTGAATTTATTCCTTTCCCCGATACAAGTTCATGAGCTCCATTACCGCGATAATCAGAAATCATTATAACTTTATGCCACTGCGAAATAAACTTACAATAAACAAGCTGCTGCATAAATATTCCTTTTTTCCCGGTTAATACTTCCATGATATTATTTGAAATATTATGCCCTAGCCACACTAAATCTTTTCTCTTACCTTCAAAAACATTTTCAAACTCTGTCGCATTCGAATAATTATTCTTGATAACAATCTTTATTTTTAAACTATCAATTTTTGAATCCTGAAAACTTTGCAAATAAAAGCTATAATCGCTTTGCTCTTTTTCAAACAAAACAAAATGCTCTTTTTGATCAAAAATTCTATCCGACTTTTTCAATGCAAATTCAAAAACATCCGTAATTTTAAGATCATCTTCAATTACTTGAACCATCTTTGCCAAATTTTCATCGTCATTTAAACAAAAAATAAAACATTTCGATTTCCCTGCTTGTGCGGAAAAATCTTTTCCCTCAAAATATGTTTTTTTTATTGAATCACTTTGTTTAATCTGATCATTATCAGCCGCATAAAAAGAAGTTGTAAAACAAGATGCAAAAATAATAACTTTTAAAAATTTTAAACTCATGCCAAATCTCCACCTATGCTAATTTTTCCTTTTTTATTTCTATTAAATACCAAGAACATTTCTCGCCCACAAATATCAGGATAATCTTTTGCAAAATCAATTTGTCTCAAAGCTCTGATGATAGCAACCTGATCTACTTTTGTACCAACGTTTTTAGGGAAATTTATATCATTTACTTTACCATCAGAGCAAACTAAAAATTTAACCGGCATATTAAATTCTCTAAATAAACGTACCGCGCGAAGCTTGCCTCCAAACTCTTTTGAAAATCTCTCTGCGGTTGCAAAATCTATATTCTCCCCCTCGATGTTAACACCCAAGTCTTCTTCTCTTCCCAAAATTGGTTTGCTTGAACTTCCGATACCTTCAGAAGAAACTTCCGCTTCAACAGCTGTCGGATCTTCTTGAGAAGTAATATCTGCAACTTCTTGTTTAATCTCTTCTTTTTGCGGCTTAATATCTTCTTGCAAAGGTTTAACGTCTTCTGTTTTCTGTTCTATTTTTTTGATTTCTTCTTTTTCAGCAGTCTCAATTTTTTTAACTTCTTCACTTTTCGCTTGTGATTGTTTTTCTTTTTTATGCAGTTCTTTTTTTTCAGCGTCTAACATTTTTTGCTCTTCAAGCAATACTTGCTTTTGTTGTTTAACAATTTTTTTATTTTTAGCTATTTTACCTGAAAACTCATCCACAAAATTTGCTTTTTTTGCAACTCTAATTTTTGTTTTTTGTGCAACTTTAATAGTTTTAGGCACAAATTTTTTTGTTACCTTACTAGAAATTTTTTTGTTTAAAGCAAATCGACGTTTTCGTTTTTTTGAAAAATCTACTAAAGCGATAGACTTCAAATGTTTTCGCGAAGCCCAAAATCTTGTAGATGTTGCATCACCTTTTATAAAAATTCTGACAGGAGATCGCTCCTTTAAAATGAAGCTTGCAAAAACTAAAATAAAAATATGTAGTAGAAAAGAATATAAAATAATTCTTAAATTCAGTTCATTCTTCATCTAAATTTGCCTATACAGCACTTTTTGTAGACAAAACAACAACCTTTGTAACACCCTTTAACTCATCGATAAGGGAAACAACTTGCCCATAAGATAGAGCTTTATCCGCTTCTACATAAACTGGAGTATCAACATTTCCGCCCAAAGCCTCCCTCACCATGTTAGTTAATTCTGCTTTTTTTACAGGATTACTATTAAAAAAAAGTTCATGATTTTTGGTTATTGAAACAATGTATTCTTGTTGATGTGAAGCTTCTCTGCTTTTTCCAAAAGGCAAATCAACTTTTACATTATTTTGCACCATAGGTGCAGTAACTATAAAAATAATCAACAAAGTTAAAGCAGTATCGATAAGAGGTGTAAGCATTATCTCCGGAATGCTGATCGGTTTAATTTTTCTTTTCTGACGCTTGAACATAAAATATTCCTTTTATTTAGAAAAAGTTTGTTTTATTTTCAAGAAAAAAAAGTCTGCTATATCTATAAATTCTTGCTCTAATCTTCTATGTTTGCTTACAAAGTAATGAAAAAATATCATAGCGGGAATAGCAACTACCAAACCAACAAGAGTTACGATCAAAGCTTCTGCAATACCAGGAGCAACTGTTGCAATATCGGCAACTTTTTCATGACTAATATTTATAAATGCGTGGATCAACCCCCAGACAGTTCCAAAAAGTCCTATCAGCGGACCTGCTGTCATACTCGTAGAAAGAAATGTTAAATATTTTTCTGATTCGTAATTAATATCAGATAATGAATGGTCTAAAACTTCACTAAAATCTTCCAAATCTTCTTGAGTTAAAGTTACTTTATTTGTTGGAATTTTTTCACTGTTTAACAGTTCAGATTCTGCAGATTTTATTTTGCTTTCTATAATTTTTCGAAGTTCAAGTAAATTCTCTTCCAAGAATTTTCCGCTCAAAGTTTCTTCAAACTCTTTTCGCAGCGAAATAAGCTCATTGAAATCTCTTATATGCTTGATTTTAAATTTCAAAACTTTTACAGCAGCAAGTTCATTTTTGTAAAAAAAATATTTAATAATAAAAATAGCAAGACAAATTACAGAAACTACAAGCAATGCTATTAATATCAATTTTGAAAATTTATCAGTCTGTGCGACAAGTTCCCACGCAGAAGATTTAAAAACATTTAACATTATAAAGCCCTCTCTAAATTTATTTAATACTACTCAAGCAAAAATTGGTTTAAATTGATGCCCCAAATTTTAAGAATTATTCAAATTTCTCAATTTGAAATTCAGTATACGAAAAATAAAATTTTAAATGAATGCTTTGTTTAATCTAGTAGCTTTAAGCCATATATTTATTCTTTTTTTAAAATCAGTTTTTTTAATTCTTCTTTATCTTTTATCCCCTCATCGATTTGAATTTCATAAGCTTTTTTCAAAAGTTCGCCCATTTCCTTCCCAGGAGATATAACATCCATTAAATCTCGCCCGTGCAAAACTGGAACTTCTGGTTTATTTTCAACAAAAGCTTCTTTTGCTTTTTGCATAAACTTTTCAAAAATTTCTTCTTGTCCCGCTAGAGGCAAATCACTTTTTGCATTTCTTCCGCGAGAATCCGCCATTTGCAGTAATGCAAGTTGCCTTAAATTTGTTTGAGGCGAAAGTTTTAGAGCTAACCTTTTGTAAGCTTTCAAGCTTGAATTTTGCTCAACAAATTCCCAAGGCAAAAGATGATAAAGAACGAGTTTTTCAACCGCCTTTATCATTTCATAATCTTCGGTAAATCTTTTCATGAAAGGCTGCACCATCTCACTCCCTATTTTTTCATGTCCAATTGAACGCAAATCTTCAGTCGTAGCAATAGGTTTTCCAAAATCATGGCAAAGTGCAGCAAAAAGCATGGTTAACTTTTCTTTTTCACTTTCATATTTATCAGACATTGCAGCGGCATCTAAAGCCTGCATAGTATGTTCAAAAACATTCCCTTCTGGATGATGATCGCTACGTTGCTGCACAGAAACAAGTGCAAAAACTTCTGGCATTATTTCTTTTAATCTTCCAATTTTTTTTAACCATCGTATTCCAAGAGATGGTCGCCGGGATTTCAAAAAAAGCTTGCACAATTCTTCAAAAATTCTCTCCCGCGCAATTTCGCTAAGATCTATTTTTTTACAAATCTCATTTAACTCTCCGTCAGGCTCCATCTCAAACCGACCAACAAACTGCATCACGCGAAAAAAACGCAGTGGATCATCCAAAAACAAAACGTTGTCAATAGCTTTTAACTTTTTATTTTTTAAATCTTCAAAACCTTCAAAAGGATCTAGAACTTCTATTTGTTCTTGAGCATTTTTTTCGGTCAAAAATTTCAAATCAATCGCCATCGCATTTATCGTCAAATCTCGACGCTTACATGCATCTTTTAAAGTCATATAAGGATCAAAAATAACAAGTGGTTTTCGCCCTTTACTATCTTGGCGTGGAATAGACCAATCAACATCGACATTTTCAAGCCGCAGAACTCCAAACTGCTTGCCAACCAATTTTACAAAACCAAATTTTTCTAAAACATTTTGAAAATCTTCAAGCGGCAGCTTATGTACTTCTATATCCAAATCTTTTAGTGGTTTGTTTAAAATCAAATCACGAACACTCCCACCAACTAAATAAGCAACTCCACCTTCTTTATAAATTGTTTTCAAAACCGAAACTAATTTTTCATTATTTTTTAAGAAATCAAATCTCTTAACATCGATAAATGTGCTCATCAAAACTTTCCTATTATTTTCTAATTTAATCTTTTTATTAACACACAAAAAATGTTACCATTTTTTTTTAATCAAAAACAAAATCATTGGCAAAAATAAAAACTACGAAAAGGAAATTATGGAACTTTTTTATCCTGTTCAACTATTAGCAAATTGGATAACGTTCAATCTTTTACATCTTGAGCAAAACTCTTTAATCGCAGAAGCTGTTAACTTTTTTATCTTTGACTCTATAAAAATATTATTATTATTAACATTCATCATTTTTATTACGTCAATAGTCAGATCATTTTTTCCCCCACAAAAAATAAAAGCTCTTTTATCCAGCAATAAAAGTATTTTAAATTTCATAATTGCAGGTTTACTTGGAATTATTACACCGTTTTGCACTTGCAGCGCAATTCCCCTTTTTATGGGTTTTATAGAAGTTGGAATACCGCTTGGAGTAACTTTTTCTTTTTTAATAGCATCTCCAATGATTAACGAAGTTGCACTTGTGCTACTTTTAGGATTGTTTGGATGGAAAACAGCATTAACTTATGCACTTAGCGGATTAACAATCGCGGTCGGTTCTGGATTAATTATAGAAAAACTAAAGCTCGAACATTTACTAAATTTCAAGACAGATTCCAAACAAAATTTTGGCCCACAAAACCAAACTTTATCGTTTATCAAGCGTATAAAATTTGCTCAAACTTATACGTTAAATATTTTAAAAAATGTATGGGGTTACGTAATTCTAGGAATAGGGGTTGGTGCGTTTATTCACGGCTACGTTCCAACAGATTTTTTGACTACTTATGCAGATAAAACCAAATGGTATGCCGTTCCATTAGCAACTTTAATAGGCATACCACTTTACTCAAACGCTGCGGGAGTGATTCCTATAGTTTCAGTTTTAACTCAAAAAGGTGTTTCGATAGGCACAACTTTAGCATTTATGATGGCGATTACTGGACTTTCCTTACCAGAATTTATGATTTTAAGAAAAATAATGAAAACAAAACTTTTGATAATATTTGCTTCTACTGTTGGATTAGGAATTATGATCACTGGTTATTTTTTCAATATTTTCTTAGGAAACTAAAACCCAGCAAAATTTGTCAAAAAATAATACTTCTACTATTTTCTATAAAATCATATAAATAATTTGTTTAAAAACTTTAACGTAAAGAAAAATTCAATGAAAAAAATATTCTTATTTTTAACCCTTTTGCTTTTGATTACCGGAAATAAATGTAATGCCATGCTTTCAGCAAGAGCTTTTCCTGTAAGAGAATCTTCTTCGAATGTAGTAATATCTGATCAATTATGCGAAAAAACAGTACAACATTTCTTTGAAAATCGAACATTTCAATTACAATATTTTTACTTCTTTGCACACTATATTATAGACCTAGAAGCAACATCGCCTCTAGAAAGAGATATTATGCTAGGATGGGATGACCCAAAAGAAATCAAAAAGGTTTCAATGATTCTAAAAATAACAGAAACCAATATTCAAATAATTCAAGATGTCTTTCATGACATTTTTATCCTACTTACCGACTACAACAGGTGCAAACTGTATAAAAAAACACATACAGAGTTTACAAATTATGAGATGTTTAAAAAATTCGACAACAATACTCAAGAATTTGAAGTCATTAGTAAGGACGAATTTAATGAATACCGCCGCAAGTCATCTACACCATATCTAGAAGAGCTCGGGCGTGATCGCATTATTGCTGTAATGCTAGCAAACGCCATAAAAACAGTTTATTATAGAGCAATGGAAAAAACAGGGTAATATTTAGAAAATACCTATGAAAAAGTTTTTTTTATTTTTAATTTTTTTAACATCAACAAACAATTGTCATGCTGGCGGTTTTTTAAGTAAATCTATCGAAGAAAAAGCACAAACTTTAGTAGCTGATCTGATTTATCAAAGGGAAGCTCAAGAAATATTAAACACTTACAAAAATTCTCCTATTTTTTTACAAATAGTCTGTAACGAACTAAGATTTTTAATAAATCATATAAAAGAATCCAACGATAAATGCGCAAGAAAAGAATTATTTGAACAAAAATTAAATCCACAATTTCATGAAATTGTTTTAGCATATCCAGCAAGTTCAAATACACATTTGATGTTATTCATAAATAAAGACATTACTTATAAAATTCAATTTTTGTTTGAACAAGAATTAAAGGAAACTCTTGGGCAAATGCCATCTTCTTTTATATATTTTAACCCAGGAAATCCTCAAGTTGTATTAATAAATTTACAAATCTCCAAGCAAGATAAAGAACAAATATTATTAAAAGTTGCTTCACATTTTTTAGAAATATTACAAAACAAAATCCTAAATATTCGAGTCTAAAAGCATAAATACTTTAAGTTTCGATTTTCATTTAAAAAATGCTAAAATAAGTCCTGTTTTGTACAACTTAACCAAAATAAAAAAGGAATTATTATGCAGCCAACTTGGCTATCATTACTTCCACCCTTCATAGTTTTAGTATCCGCATTTATCACAAAAAAAATAGTACGCTCTCTTATTTTTGGAATTTTTGCAGCAGGCTTGATCGCAACCAATTTTTCAGTTATCGATTCAATAAAACTTGTTCTTATAAAAATGTGGAACAATTCCGAAATAGGATTACTTTCTTCCTGGTCAAGTTTTTGGGGAAGCTCCAGTCTTTTTATTTATAGCTTTTTAATAATTGTTGGAATACTTATAACATTGATAGCGCATAGCGGAGGCGCTTTTGCCTACAGCAATTTAATGAAAAAGAAAATAAAAAATGTAGAAGCTGCAGAAACTGCCACATTTTTTCTCTCCAGCTCACTTTTCATCGATGATTATTTCAATAGCCTTACGGTTGGATCTGTAATGCATTCGCTCACAGATGCTTTTAGAATTCCGCGTGTAAAACTTGCATTTTTAGTTGACTCGATGGCAGCACCGCTTTGCATTCTTTCACCAATTTCAAGCTGGGCCGGTTTCATTTTAATGCAAATGCAAAAATCAGGAATATCTACATCCACAGCAAATAATTCAAATCTTATCAACGCACAACCATTTTATGTTTATTTGCACACGCTTCCATATGTTTTTTACTCTATCATTTTGATCGCTTCAGTATTTTTCATAATTCGTCGCAAAATCTCTTTTGGCTCAATGCGCAAATATGAAGAATCTGCAAAAAAAACTGGAAATTTATTTGGTAATAGTAAAGAACTAAAAAATGAAATGCCTCTTGTAAAAGAAGCTAACAAAAAAAATAGCAACGCAATAGATATGTTTTTGCCAATTTTGATGTTAATTGGCGCAGTCTTTTTGAGCATGCTATTTTGTGGTAATTTTTATCTGTTTGGCGGGAGCAACTCATTTCTTAATGCATTGCAAAACATTAATTCTTCTAAAGCATTATTTTTAGGCGGCTTATTCACAGTCGTTGTTACAACTTTATTTTTTTTAATTCGCAAAAAAATTAACATCTCTTCACTTCCTTCAATTTGCAAAGAGGGAACGGTTTTAATGTTCTCATCAATTATCATTTTGATTTTGGCTTGGACGTTCGGAGACATTTTAAGCAAAAATCTAGAAACCGGCGTGTATCTTGCACAAAATCTTATCAGCTCAGTTGATATTCGGTTTTTACCATTTTTATTTTTCTTAACCGGTGCTATCACATCATTTTCGACAGGTTCATCATGGGGCGCAATGGCAATTTTACTACCGATTGCGATGCCTATGTTAATATCATTTTCGCATGCAACAACCCCTGCTGAAGTTACAAATATTATTGGAATATTTCCAACACTTGGTGCGATACTAGCCGGTGCCGTCTTCGGCGATCATACATCACCAGTTGCAGTCACATCTATCATGTCTGCAAAAAGTTCCGGGTGTCATTTAATGGATCATATTCAAACACAGCTCACTTATGCTCTACCAGTTTTTATAGGTACATCTATTGCATTTTTATTTGCTGGATTTTTGAACAATTTATCTTATAGTGCGAACCTTGCAATATCTCTTGGAAGCGGAATCATAATAAGTTTTACAATTTTGGCAATTCGAAATTGGATGCAAAAAAAATAATTTTACTAGCTTTAAAACACAAAAAAAGAGCAGCATTTGTAGCTGCTCTTTTTTTGTAAACTGGATGAATTTAACTTTTCACTTATTCTAACGAAACTTTATATAAATTATAATAATCAATGACCCAAAAACTAACCCAATTCTTTTCATATTTAACAATCACAATGTCACAAGAACTGTTTGTATCTACAACATTTATACTTTCTATAGGCCCTGCTTCTTTGTATGTCTGAAAAGTTTGCTGAATAATGCAAGGAACATAACAAACAATATCAATAAAATTAGAATCGTGTGCGTAAACATCAACTTTTTCGGTTCTGACAAATTCTACAGGTTTTAAAAAATCAAAACTTCCAGCAATTCTAAACTGAGGAAACGCTCTTACAACAACAACTTTACCATTTTCACGCAAAGTTAAAGATAAATTCATTACATCATCATGTTTTTCATGTTTAAAATGCAAATTCCATTCTTTTGTTTGACCTACATTCAAATCACAAGTACAAAGATGGCCTACGGTTGCAGCACCAATATTTATCGAAAAAAATAAAGCACCTAAAACAAATCGCGTAAATTTCATATATTTCTCCTAAATTTAGACAACAAAAAAGGGGCTATTTTTATAGCCCCTAAAATAAATTAAATTTAATTTATCTGTGCAACTGACAGAAAGGCAAAAGAGCCATTGCTCTTGCGACTTTAATCTCAGCTGAAAGTTCTCTTTGATGAAAAGAACAATTTCCTGAAACTCTTGAAGGTAGAATTTTACCACGTTCTGTGATAAAACTTCTTAACAAATTAATGTTCTTATAATCAAGTGATCGTTCTTGTTCTCTATTTGCACAAAATCTGCAAGTTTTTGGACCTGCAAAAGCTTTTTTACGAACTTTTCTTTTTCTAAGTAATCTGGAACTAACTTTTAATTTCAACTTTGACATATCATCTTCCTTCTATTAATTTTCCATTTCTAAATCATCATCAGAATCAGCGGCTCTAGAATCATCAAAACTTGGTGTTCTTACTGTACCAATTGGATCTGGCTTTTGATACTCCAAAGAAACGCCTTCTTTTAATCTTCTAGTTACATAACGCATGACAACATCATTGAATTTAATTTTGAAGAAAGATTCAATATCTTTCAAAGTTCCAACCACAACATCGTGCGGAAGAGTAAAACGAATTAAAAAGTAAACACCATATTCTTGTTTTTTAACAGGGAATGATAAATAATATTTTCCCCATTTGTCAAAAGAAATGAATTCACCTTTAGCACCAGAAACAAGCGATTTAAAGTACTCTTGCAATTTCAGCTCGTCATCGCTTCCAATATTTGGATTAGCAAGAATTAATACCTCATATCTCAACATAAAAAGGTTCTCCTAAACAAATTAAACAGTTACTAATAAATTTGTGTGGAAAAAAGGAGATAGCAGCAGGCCTTTTAAGCAGGTTAGCCACTAACGGTACCTTTTACACAAAAATGTCAAAATTACGCTTTATATTACTATGAAAAATATGATTTTACAAATCATTATTTTGGAAAGGAATTAGGCCAACTTTAAACCATAAACGCCGCCAAAACAAAACACCCAAAATGTATTTTACACATTTTGGGTGTTTCTATAAATTCGATATGAATTTAATTATTCAAATTGTTGATATCTGTGAATTACTTTTCCAACAATTCTTACATGATCTTTACCGCGAACAAGAGCTATCGGAGGTTGTTTGTGATTTACAGCTTCTAAGACTATAAAATCATCCATATAAGTAACTTTCATTATGGTTCTTATAGGATTATCATTTCCGTACTCTATTGCTGCTACGTCGCCGGATCTTGTCCACTCTTCTGGAGAAACTATCAATAAATCACCTTTAACAAAGTTTGGTGCCATTGAGTTGTTTTCTACACAAAGACAAAACATTGAATCGTCATCTTTGTTGAAAACTGGTACAAAAATATCTTTAAATCCAGTTGTGACTTGCATAATTTGGTTATTGTATGGAGAAGGAATTGAAGGAATGTCTCCCATAACAGGAACAACTTTAAGTCTCAAATCTACGTTTGTAGATTCAGGCATTGTAACATTCTTATCAACATCATCGGTTCGAGTCTTTCTCTCTGCAAAAAGATCTACAGGGTGAATTTCAAATGCACATGCAAGTTTCTTGAGTGCATCTTCGTTCCATCTTCTGGTTCCATTTTTTATATGAGTTAAATAACTTTCAGACATGCCGGTTTTTTCTGCCAAAACCTTAGTCGTCCAGCTTCTCTCTCTGAGTAACTCTCTTACTCTTAATCCTATTGATGACATATTTGCCTCCTAAAAACTAATAAAAACATCAAAAATTCCGAATTTGTACTATATATAAAATAGTATGATTTTTGCTATACTTTCAAAGTTACATAAAAAATATATCGTGTCAAATAGAAAAAATGTGAAAATACAGCATGAAAACATTGAATTTTCAAAAAAAACGCAATTTTTATGAAAAAACAGCTTGGGCAAATGAAAATTTTGTTTGCGGAGTTGATGAAGTTGGGCGCGGATGTTTAGCCGGACCGGTTATTGTCGCGGCTGTTATTTTGCCACAAAACGCTTCTCATAAACTTCTAAAGGATTCCAAACAGATGACTGAAGATGAACGAAATGCGGCTTTCGAATGGATAATACAAAATTGTTATTTTTCTACAGCAGCTATAAACCACAGAACCATCGATAACATAAATATTTATCAGGCAACATTGCACGCTATGCATAAATCAGTAATTCAACTTTTTAGCATCATTCCACAGCAAATATTTCAAAAAACACAGTTTTTACTTATCGATGCTATGCCCCTACAAATTTCAGATTCTGCAAAGCCACAAATTCTAGAAACTTATCACTTCAACTACGGCGAAAGCTTGTCAAAATCAATTGCAGCTGCTTCTATCGTTGCAAAAGTAACTCGTGATAGATTAATGAACGAATTTGATCAAAATTTTCCTGGATTTTATTTTTCTGACCACAAAGGATACGCAACATCCAAACATTATGAAGCTTTGAATAATAATCAAAAATCAATTATTCATCGCGACTCATTTCTCAAAAATTTCGAAAAAATCAAAGAAAATCAGCAAAATCTGTTTTAATAAATTTAAAATACATCAAAAACCCACAATTTTTGCATACCCCCCCCTCGTTGCAATTATAATTTATTAAGCTATGATTGTTTATACCGTAAATTCAATTAGTATATAAATATAGAAAAATGGAGTTATTTATGAAAAATATGTCAAAAATCGTTAAATTCGCATTGCTTGGATCTGTTTTGATTGCAAGCACAATGAATGCTTTGCCTTTTAAATTAGAAAACGGAGAAACTTTTGATATCAATAATACACTAATACAAAAATCTCAAATGTTAAAAAGTATGATTGAAGTTTCAGATGCTCAGGAAGACGCAATTACTTTACCAAATATCACACTCCAACAAATGAATTTGTTAATGCCCTGCTGGGTAATTGCAAATCCAAGGCATACCGAGACTGAATTAGCAACTAAAATAAAAAACTATCCATTAGAACAACAAAGGCAACTTTTACTTGCGGTTGACTTCTTAAATATTCCACAAATCCGCGATGAAACAATTAAACAAATAAGTAACTCTACAGAATTAATAGAAAGATTTAAACAAAATCCCGAATCTTTTATTGAATCTGAAGAATTCAATACTGCAACAAATTTTTTACCACATGATTTATTGAAGCAACTTACAAAAAATTCTAATTTTTACTGCTTCCTTAACGATTTAGAAATAGCGGGACATACTATTCAGAGATGCTTCAGCTTCTAACGGTGTAATTATTGCTGAATTAGACGATTATACTTACAAAATTTTGACTATAAATCCTGACAATAGTTTATCTAGTCCTCAACCTTTAGAAATAGAGGGACATACTATTAGAGGTGCTAAAGCTGAAAACGGTGTAATTGTTGCTAAATTAGAAGATAATACTTGGAGAGTTTTGACTATAAATCCTGACAATAGTTTATCTAGTCCTCAACCTTTAGGAATAGCAGGACATCCTATTAGATATACTTCAGTTTCTAACGGTGTAATCTTTGCTGAATTAGACGATTATACTTACAAAATTTTGACTATAAATCCTGACAATAGTTTATCTAATCCTCAACCTTTAGAAATAGCGGGACATACTATTCAATATGCTTCAACTGAAAACGGTGTAATTGTTGCTAGATTAGAAGATAATACCTTCAGATATTGGACTATAAATCCTGACAATAGCCTACAACCTTTAGAAATAGCGGGACATACTATTAAATTTGCTAATATTTATGACCGTGTAATTATTGCTACATTAGAAGATCATACTACAAGAGCTTGGACTATTAATCCTGACAACAGCCTACAACCTCTAGAAATAGCGGGACATACTATTAGAGGTGCTTCAGCTTCTAACGGTGTAATTGTTGCTACATTAGACGATTTTACTTACAGATATTGGACTATTAATCCTGACAACAGCCTACAACCTCTAGAAATAGCGGGACATACTATTATAAATGCTTCAGCTTCTAACGGTGTAATTGTTGCTAGATTAGAAGATAATACTTACAAAATTTTGACTATAAATCCTGACAAGACTTTATCTAGTCCTCAACCTTTAGAAATAGCAGGACATACTATTACAAAAGCTTCAGCTTCTAACGGTGTAATTTTTAC